>DATGLJ010000262.1:0-5890 GCA_035294185.1 Occallatibacter sp.
GATTTTGCCGCCGGATCAGAATGCATACTTTCCCTTCCGACGGTTTTCTTTCATACTAATCCTCCCGACGATTCTTCAGACCGATCTTCTGCGCCGGCTCAGCGGCGGCCGGCGATCGGCTCAGGGTACGATACGATGCCTCGCCGTAAGCCAACCCGGTTCTCCGCCACAAAGGCGGTGAAGGCGAATGCTCGCGAGCGCGTGGGCCAGCCGAAGCCGGCCCGCGCCATCGAGGAGAAGCTGCGCGTGGGCCGCCGGGCGCGGCGCAAGCCGCGGCTTGAGGACCTGCTCGGGGGCGAGGATCAGTAGATAAGGCGCGTCCCAGCCGCGACGCCCTGCCCCAGGCGCGAAGTCCATTTTTTGAGTACAGACAGCTTCTTTGTCGGTCGATTCGCTTCGTCCGCTCAGCGGGGCATGTCGCGATGGAGGGCCTTCACTTCGTAGCCAGCGGCTTTGAGGCGGCGGGCGATCTCCTCGACCATCATGACGCTGCGGTGCTGGCCGCCGGTGCAGCCAAAGCCGATGGTCAGGTAGCTCTTGCCCTCTTCGACATAATGCGGCAACAGGTAGAGCATCAGGTCGGTTACGCGGTCAAGGAATTCGCCGGTTTGCGGGAAGCCGCGGACGTAGTCGGCGACGCCGGGGTCGAGGCCGGTCTTGTTGCGGAACTCGGGGACAAAGTGCGGGTTGGGCAGGAAGCGGACGTCGAAGACCATGTCGGCGTCCAGAGGCACGCCGTTTTTGAAGCCGAAGCTGAGGCAGGAGACGAGCAGCCGGCTGGCGCTCTCCTGCTGTCCGAAGCGCGCCTGGATGTGGGCGCGCAGCTCGTGGACGTTGAAGCTGGAGGTGTCGATCAGGGTGTCGGCGACGTTGCGGATGGGATCGAGCAGCTGGCGCTCTTCGACGATGGAGCGGGAGACGGTTTCGCTGCGGCCGAGCGGATGCGGGCGGCGGGTCTCGGAATAGCGGCGGACAAGCACCGAGTCGTGCGCATCGAGGAAGACGACGCGGGTAGGCAGCAGGGCCTTCACTTTTTTGAGGATCTCGGGCAGACGGTCGAGCGTGGCGCCTTCGCGGACATCGGCCACAATCGCCGCCCGGTCGATTTCCGGCGACTGGCTGACGAGCAGCGCGAACTCCGACATCAGCTCCAGAGGCAGGTTGTCGACACAGTGGAAGCCGAGGTCTTCGAATGCCTTGAGGGCCGAAGCCTTGCCGGAGCCGGAGATGCCGGTGACGACGACCAGTTCTTTTTGATGCGGATCCTGGGTGGAGGATCGGCGGGCTTGTTCCGCGTCGGGCGCCGGATCGAAGGGCGTCATGGGCTCATCGTACACCGGCGGGGGCGCTTTGGCCGGACCGATGCCGGCAATGGACAGCAGAGATGCGCACGCCTTCGGGGCAAGCACGCTCCGGGTTTTTTCCTGGATGCCGAGCCGCCGGCGGCCGCCGCAGCTTCGCCGCACGGGGCGGCAATTCAGGAGGCAATGGTTTCGGTTGCGGCGTTTACAGTCTGGGTGGTGGAGTTGAGGCGCCTGTCGAAGATCTCGTAGCGGCTGCCGCCCGATTGCCTGGCGCGGAAGAGCGCCGAGTCGGCGTCGTGAAGCAGGGCGTCGGCCGAGATTGCGCCGGCTCCGGCCAGGGCTGCGCCGAGGCTGACGCCGGAGTGCAGAGCGTGGCCGAGGAGATGGAAGGGTTGTTCGATCTCGCCGAGCAGGCGCGCGGCCACGATTTCCAGATCGGCAGGGCTCGAGAGGTCTTCGAGCAGAAGAGCAAAGCGGTCGCCGCCGAAGCGGGCGGCCGTGTCCTCGGGGCGCAGTGCAGCAGAGAGACGCCGGGCGATGGCTTTGAGCAGGTCGTCGCCGGCGGCGCAGCCGAGCGCGCCGCTGATTTCCCCGAAGCGGTCGAGGGCGAGGCGAATGACGGCGCAGCTCCGTTCGGGGCGGCGGGCGCGGCGGTTGAGCGCCTGCGTGAGGCGGTCCATGAACAGCGCGCGGCTGGGCAGGCCGGTGAGCGGGTCGCGCATAGCCTGGTGCTGCAGGCGGGCCTCGGCCGGCTTATGCTCGCCGCATTCGCGGAAGCTGAAGACGTAGCCGGCGTCGGCTCCGTTAACGCGCAGAGGCGCGATCTGCAGATTTACCTCGAGGGTCTCGCCCGACCTGGTTGCGCGAACCGTCTCGACGCTTGCGCGGCCCTTCTCGGCGACGGTCCGGAGCAGTAGCTCGTGCTCGTTTCGGCGGCCTTCGGGCACGATCAGTTCGCAGAGGCTTTCGCCGCCTGCTTCCTCGGCGGCGTAGCCGAACATGGCGGTGAAGGCGGGATTGGTATAGAGAATATGATTGCCGTGCACGATGGCCAGGGCTTCGGGGATGCTTGCGAGCACATCCTCCATCAGGCGGCACTTCGGAGCCCGCTCGCGCTCAGCCGGATGGGCGACGATCACCGCATCGCGCGAGTCGGCGCCGATCCGGCTGTAGGCGCCCTCGACCGGCATCAGACGGCCGCTGCCGGCCGGCATGGTCGCGTGAAACGGGTTGCCGCTGCGCGTCCCGGAGAGCAGCGTCTGCGGCTCGGCCGTTCCAGGCAACAGTCCCCAGAGAACCTCTTCGACCGGCTGCGCCGTCCATTCATCGCTCGATAGCCCGAGCATCTGACGGGCTTCGCGGTTGGCGAAGACGATTTTGCCGGCGCGCTCGAGAAAGACGAGAACGGGCAGGGAATCGAGGATGCGGCGCTGCTCGGCGGAGCCGGCGTTTTCGGGAAGGTTGGTGACGACGGTCTCGCCGGCAGCCGCCGTCGCCGGCAGAGATGCCCGATCGCGGACTGGATTCGAGTTCAGTTCGGGGACGCAGAAATGCCCTGATGCAGCCATACACAGTGATCGTAGGTGCTGGAAAACAGGCTATCTATCCCCAAAACGGGGGAGTTGAAGGTATCGAAAGTCGAGCGATGAGCAAAGCAACTGGCAGGCCCGCGCCGCCTATGCGCACAGGCCCAATGCGCACAGGCAAGGGCTGGCTGCGCGAGCGGCAATCGCCCGGACGGGCCGGCGAGCAAAAGCTGCGGCCGGCGATCAGGGAATTTCCACCAGCTCCATCTGGCCGTCGCGGCGGCGGTGCAGCACGAACATGTCGCCTGCTGCGGTGCGAAAGATGAGCAGGTCGCGGTCGCGGAACTCGGCGTCCTTGACGGCCTCTTCGATGGTCATGGGCCGGGCGGCGAAGGCCTCGCCGTTTTTGACCACGTGCGGCTCGACGACGGCCGTCTTTGCGGGAAACGAGTGCACGGCGATGGCGGCCTGGGCGCGGGACGAGGCCCTGAGCGGAGCGCCGTTGCCGATTCCCGAAGCCGCTTCCGGCGAGCGCGCGGTCCTGGGCCGCAGCACGGGCGAAACCGAGAGGACTTTTTCCTCCTTGGGCAGGCGCTTGTTGTCGAGCCTGCGCTCGCGCTGGCGGCGGACCTGGTGCTCGGCGTGCGCGATTGCCTGGCGCAGCGCCGATTCGTGATCGCCGGCTTTGCCGGTGGCGACGATGGTGCTCAGCCGGGACTGGATGGTGATTTCTGCGATCTGGATGTGGCGCTGTGCGCCGAAGACAACGCTGGCGTGCGCGGTGCGCCCGAGGATGCGGCCGATCCGGTCCATGCCTTCCTGGGCCAGATCCCGCAGCGCTTTGTTGAGCTTCACTTGCCTGGCGGTGAACTCGACTTTCATGTCAGCCTCCGCTCCTGGTGCGTGATCCCGGGTTCCGAAACAGCTGGGAAAACGGGTCTGGTGGAGCACAGTATATGTCAACGGCGGGAGGAAGCGCAGGCAGAGAAGGGAAAAGGGAACCGTATCCTCAAACTGCGGCCCGGCGAAAAGCTCGTGTACCCTGATTCCGTGATATGGACGAACCCCGCAACGGTGGCGCTGAACGAGTTCCGCGCCGCGCCGATTGTGCGCTTCTCGCTGCTGGCGCTGAGCTCGATCTTTTTCCTGGTGGATCCGTTTGCGGCCATCGGGTCGTTTCTGGCGATCACCGCCGGGGCCGACCGGGCGCGGCGCCGGCGCATGGCGCGCAAGGGCGCGCTGACCTGCTTTATTGTGCTGACCGGCTTTGCGCTGGCCGGCCAGCTGATCTTCCGCATGTTCGGGATCACGCTGCCGGCCTTTGAGGTGGCCGGCGGGCTGATTCTGCTGCTGATCGGCCTGGACATGCTGGAGGCGCGCCGTTCGCCTACGCAGGAGACGACGGGCGAGACCGAAGAAGCTGCGGCCAAGGAAGACGCGGGGATTGTGCCGCTGGGCGTGCCGATGCTGGCCGGGCCGGGCGCTATTTCGTCGGTGATGGTGATGGTGGGCCAGGCGCCGGCGATCTGGCACTGGCAGATGGCGGCCATTCTTGGATCAATCGGCGTAACCGCTTTGTCCAGCTACTATGTGCTGGCGGGCGCAGAACACGTGCGGCGGGTGCTGGGCGAGACCGGCATCCGGATCCTGGTTCGCATCATGGGGCTGTTGCTGGTGGCCCTGGCGATGCAGTTTTTCGTCAACGGACTGACGGATCTGGGGATTATTCCGCGGCGCGGATAAGGGGGGCCGGCGGAAAGCGCATTGCGAGTCTCGCAAAGGGGTTTCCCACAGAAAGACGCGGTTTCCCACAGCCTGCCGACTTGCCCGTCAGCGCGCCGGCCGCTATGCTGAAAAACAGATTGCAGGTTGAACGAAACACAGGCCTCCAGAGAGGTGCAGGAGGGTTTCGAAGCGGCTTGCAAGTCAGAGCAGCCTGTGCTACTCTTGGAAAGTTGGAAATGAGCAGTGGAGCTTCCCGGCGGGCCGTGAGAGTCTGCCATCCAGAAGAATGGGAAGCTGGTTCGTAGGGTCAGGCGCAGTCCTGGGCCCCTGTAGGGAATCCCACAGAGAACAAGCCATTGCAGGACCCGGGGAGTCTTCTCCTCGCGAGCCTTAGCGGCTCAGGCGCTTGTTGCGCCGGTTGTGATCTTTGGAAAATTCTGCGCTGCGCGCGGCTTTTCGGGCCTCGGTCCGGCTTAGTAGGGCTTCGACCGGACTTGATAGCCAGACTTGATAGCGGACTTGATGCTTGATGCCTGGAGCGCTCTGGAGCGGTCTGGAGCAGTTTTTGACCGGCAACAAAGATACCGGAAATGCCGGAAACGAGAAGTAAAACGGTCTTGACCAAAGCGGTAAAGTTCGATAGTCTTAGAAAGTTCGCGCCAAAACGGCAAGCCTGCTGAGCGAAAGCCGCAGGAAGCCATGCGCATCAGGTTCGAGGACGCTCTGGCGACACAGTCAGAGACTCGATCCCAGGGGCCCGCTGAGGCGGATCAGCCCATAAGGATCTTTGACAATTTGGTTGAACGTGCCAGTCGTGAGATGCGATCGGGTTTGGCTTGATCAATCTCACAAGGTAAGGCGCCTGGCGCTCCCGTCTTTGGACGGCGGCGCGCGGCGCAGTCGATCCCCTCCGGCCTCCGTCGGGGCGGGACGGCATCAGGTTTCAAACGAGAGTTTGATCCTGGCTCAGAATCAACGCTGGCGGCGTGCCTAACACATGCAAGTCGAACGAGAAAGGGTAGCAATACCTGAGTAAAGTGGCGCACGGGTGAGTAACACGTGACTAACCTGCCCTTGAGTGGGGGATAACCTAGGGAAACCTGGGCTAATACCGCATAACACCTACGGGTCAAAGGAGCAATTCGCTCGAGGAGGGGGTCGCGGCCGATTAGTTAGTTGGCAGGGTAACGGCCTACCAAGACGATGATCGGTATCCGGCCTGAGAGGGCGCACGGACACACTGGAACTGAAACACGGTCCAGACTCCTACGGGAGGCAGCAGTGGGGAATTTTGCGCAATGGGGGAAACCCTGACGCAGCAACGCCGCGTGGAGG
>DATGLJ010000263.1:0-2884 GCA_035294185.1 Occallatibacter sp.
GGCGCGCAAGCCGCCGTGCGTGCTCAGGATGAGGAACTCGGGATCAAGAAGCCGCTCGGGGCTCCAGCCCATTCCGGCATTCTGCGTAAGCCCGAACAGAGTGCCGCTTGGCGCAGTGAGCAGCATCCCGGCGGTAATGGGCAGCCGGCCCTGCGGCCCGCGGGCATGCGTCGACGCCGCAAAGGGGAGATCGCTCGCGGATTCGAGCACGGAGCTGAATGAGATGGCGATGAGGGCTTTCCTTTCAATGCAATCGCGGGTTGATTGTACTAGGAGCGCGAAGACTGAAGCGAGGCCTCCGGGCTATCTGCTGCGCGCGCTCGAAATTGACAGCGACAGAGCATGCGATTTAGCGTTTGGTCGGACCACTGCAAGCGCTTTTTACGCAAGCCAACGCCTCGCAGCCGGACACGCGTGCCCGTACGGCGTCTGGGCGCAGCCGAAAGGACTCCCATGAAGCAGATTTCGCGACGCAATTTTCTTATCGCCGCAACTGCGGCCGGCGCAGCGTTTCCGCTGCGAGGCTGGGCAGCGCGGCTCCGGTCCGTCTTTCATGTATCGGTGATCAACGATGAGATTTCGCCCGATTTCGACCACGCCTGCTCGGTGGCCGCCAACGAGTTCGGCATGAGCTGGATCGAGCTGCGGTCGATGTGGGGCAAGAACGTCACCGATCTGAACGATTCCGAAATCGGCGAAGCAAAACGGATTCTGGCAAAGTACGATCTGCGCGTTACAGACATCGCCAGCCCGCTCTTCAAAACCGACTGGCCGGGCGCGCCCAGGTCAGCCTACGGAAAGAAGGGCGATACCTTCGGCATGGCCGAGGCGACCTTCAGGCAGCAGGACGAAATTCTGGAGAAATCCATTGCGCTGGCCAGGCAGTTCGGCACAAACAAGGTGCGCTGTTTCGACTTCTGGCGCATCGACGACCAGGCGCCGTATCGCGCAGCAATCGATGAAAAACTGCGCGAAGCCGCTGAGAAATGCGGCCGCAACGGCGTATTGCTGGTCCTCGAAAACGAATTCGAGTGCAACACGGCAACCGGACGCGAGGCGGCGCGCACGCTGAACGCCGTTAAGACGCCGCACCTGGCCCTCAACTGGGACCCGGCAAACGCCGTGATGCGCGGCGAGCTGGATGCATTTCCGGCCGCATGGCAACTTCTGCCCAAGGATCGAATTCATCACTGCCACTGCAAGAATGCGGAGAAAAATCCTCAGGGCAAAATCGTGTGGGCGCCGGTGAACCGCGGATACATCGACTGGGCGGCGCAGTTCCGCGCGCTCAAACAGGCGGGCTACCGCGAAGCCGTAAGCCTGGAGACCCACTGGCGCAGCGGCACCGCGGAGGAATCATCGCGCGTAAGCTGGGCGGGAATGAAAGAGGCGCTCGAAAAGGCTTCAGCGCTGCAAACAGCATAGACCGCAGCGCATTCGTCGCAATTTCCACTTTTATCGGAGAACAGTCATGGTGACTCGGCGTGAATTTCTCGACACGCTCGCAGTGGGCGCGGCGGGCCTGGCGATTGGATCGACGGCAAAAAGCTACGGGCAGATCATGGGCGCAAACGACCGGCTGAACTTCGCCATCATCGGCCTGAACGGGCGCGGCTATGCGCATCTTTCGGCGCTCAAGGCGAACGCGGAGAGAGCGCGGGTGGCGTATATCTGCGATGTTGAATCCAACATCCTGGCCAGATTTGCCGCCGAAGCCGAACGCGAACTGGGCTATGCGCCGAAGAGCGAGCGCGATTTCCGGAATCTTCTGGCGATGAAGGAAATCGATGCCGTTTCCATCGCCACACCCGATCACTGGCACGCGCCCATGGCCATCCGCGCGCTGCAGGCGGGAAAACACGTGTACGTCGAAAAGCCCTGCAGCCATAATCCCGCCGAGGGCGCCATGCTGGTGGCTGCGCAGCAGAAGTACGGCAAGCTGGTCCAGATGGGCACGCAGCAGCGCTCGTCGCCCCACACCATTGAGATAGTGGACAGGATTCACAACGGCCTTATTGGCCGCGCGTACTTCGCCCAGGCCTGGTACAGCAACACACGCAAGTCCATCGGCGTCGGCAAGCCGGTGGCTGTACCGGCCTCGCTCGACTGGGACCTCTGGCAGGGCCCGGCGCCGCGGCGCGAATACACGAGCAACATTCAGCCCTATAACTGGCACTGGTTCTGGATCTACGGAACCGGCGAGACGCTGAACAACGGCACGCATGAAGTCGACGTGTGCCGCTGGGCCCTCGATGCGGGCTATCCACGCTCCATCACCTCGTCGGGAGGGCGCTACCACTACAAGGACGACTGGCAATTCTACGACACGCTTGTCACCAGCTACGAGTACGGCGACAAGACAATCTCCTGGGACGGCAAGTGCTGCAACGGGATGAAGCTCTACGGCCGCGACCGCGGATCAGTGATCTCAGGAACCACCGGATCGGTGCTGGTCGATCGCGACGGCTACGAGATCTACGACCTGAAGGGCAACAAGACCGGCGAGTATAAGACCGGCAAGCAGACCTCTTCGTCGGATCTGCTCGGCCGCGATTCGATGACGGATTTGCACTTCGGCAATTTCATCGACGGCATCCGCACCGGCGCAAAGCTGCACGCGCCTATCGACGTGGGCAACGTGGCGGTGACGATGCTGCAGCTGTCGAATGTGGCCTGGAAATGCAATCGCGAGTTGCATCTCGATCAGACCAACGGCAGGATCGTCGGCGATCCGGAAGCCATGAAGATGTGGGGACGCACGTACGAACCGGGCTGGGAACCGAAAGTCTAGAGCGAACTTCGAAGAAAGGCATCGCAGATGAATGATTCGATTTCACGGCGCAGTTTTTTGCAATCGGGCGCGCTGGCTGCGGCCGGCGCGGCA
>DATGLJ010000264.1:0-3867 GCA_035294185.1 Occallatibacter sp.
TGAGCACAACGCCGGAATAAAAGGCCCCTTCGCTCAGGCGAAGGGGCCTTTTTGTTGCCCGGCTCGCTGCCAGACCAGCGCGGCGAATCCGAAAAGTGCGGTTTCGGAAAATATTCAGAGCGCCACGCCGTCCATCCTGGCCTGGTACTCAATGATCTTCTTCAGCACATCGTAGGGAATGTTGGCGGGAATCTCGCGCCCGTTGACGACCAGCGTGGGAACCTCGGTGATGCCGAGATCGCTGGCAAGTTTCATCGAGGATTCAACGGACGCCCTGGTCGCCGGATCGGCGGCGCAGGCCGAGACTTTGGCAGGGTCAAGCCCCGCCTTCGTGGTCGCGCTGTTCAGCGTGAGCGTGGCGCCGTCGGGCGTGCTCAGGCCGTCCTGGCCTTCAAACACAGCCGCGGCGTACTGGAAAAACGCCGTGCTGCCGCCCATCTTGGTCACGCAAACGCCGTACTGCGCCGCGTTCATCGACTGCGGATGGATCGACGGAATGGGATTGTTCTCGAAAACAATGCGCGCCTTGGGGAAATCGGCGGCAAGCTTATCCATGTTGGCCTGCGCCTCCTTGCAGTGCGGGCACTGGAAGTCGGCGAACTCGACCAGTTCGAGGTCCTTCGACGGCGAGCCGCGATAAGGACCGTCGGCGCGCTCCTCGATCATGGCGCGGTTATCGGCAAACGGGTTCGCGCCGAAGGCGATGATCTGGTCGCCGGTGATGATGTGCTTCTGGTCGGGCAGCGTGAAGAACTCGAGAGCCGAGGGCTTTTCCTTGCCGGTCTTGTCGCCTACGAAGACGACCACCTTGCTGACGCCCTCAACAGGAGTCTTGAAGATCGCCTGCACCTGCCAGACGCGATTCTCATCGTAGCCCCAGTTGGCCTGGAGAAACGAATTGACAATGTCCCTGGTAGGAAATGCTGCGGTAAAGTTGGCCGGATCGGGCTTGGGAAAGACAGGCGCGGTGGACGGCGCGGGCGCCGAAGGAGCGGCGGGCGCCGGCTGCGCGGCTGGCACTTTCGTTTCGCCGCCGGGCGCGGCGGGCACCTGCGTCTGCGCCAGCGCGCGCGATGCAGGCAAGGATAATGCGATCAGCGCTGCGATCGCGCTGAGAACTCGGGCGGACTGACGGATCAAGCGATTCTCCTTAAGACGAATTACTCAATCTAGCTTATACCTCAACCCTTATACCTGAACCTTGACGGCGATGGGAAATCTGCGGCCCATGCCGAAGGACTTGGAGGTCACCTTGAGGACCGGCGCGGCCTGCTGGCGCTTGTACTCGGAGCGCTCGACGAGCCTGACCACCTGCCGCACGAGCGGCAGGGGAAATCCGCGCTCCTCGGCGATGCGCTCCGGCGTTTCGTAGCGCTCGACATACGCCTCGATGATGGGGTCGAGAATGTCGTAGGGCGGCAGCGAATCGGTGTCCTTCTGGCCGGGGCGCAGCTCGGCCGAAGGCGGCTTGACAAGTATGGCTTCCGGAATCACTCTGCGCTCGCGGTTGATCCATTGGCAGACGCTGTAAACGCGCGTCTTGACCAGGTCGCCGATAACGGCCAGCGCGCCCACCATGTCGCCGTAGAGCGTGCAGTAGCCCACGGCCATCTCGGACTTGTTCCCGGTGGTGAGCACCAGCGCAGAGAACTTGTTCGAGAGAGCCATGAGCAGATTGCCGCGGATGCGCGACTGAATGTTCTCCTCGGTGATGTCAGGCTGAAGGCCGGCAAACAGCGGATCGAGAGTGCGTTTGTACTCGGCAAAGAGGCCGCTGATGGGAACAACCTCAAAACGGATGCCGAGGTTGGCGGCCAGTTGCCGGCTGTCTTCCACCGAGCCGGCAGAGGAATACGGGCTGGGCATGCCGACGCCGCGAACGTTTTCCGGCCCCACTGCCTCGGCGGCAATGGCTGCGACAAGCGCAGAGTCGATGCCGCCGCTCAGGCCCACGAGCACGCGTTCGAAGCCGCACTTGCGCACGTAGTCGCGCGTACCCAGCACCAGCGCGCGATATGCGGCCTCATTGTCGTCGTCCTCGGAGGCGGGGATGGCGGGCGCTGTGAAGGGATCGAAGATCACAAGATCTTCTTCGAAGGACTTGGCCTGCGCGACGAGTTCGCCTGCGGCGTTGAGCGCCATCGACGAGCCGTCGAAGATGAGGCTGTCGTTGCCGCCCGCCTGATTGCACATGGCAACGGGAATGCGGTCGCGGCGGGCGATGGCGGCCAGCATCTGGCGGCGCAGTGCGCGCTTGGAGTGCCAGAACGGCGAGGACGACAGATTGATGTGCAGCGCGGGACGCTGGCGCATCAGATCTTCGACCGGATCGACGGGATAGAGCTGCTGCGGCCAGAAGTTCTTGTCGTTCCAGGCATCCTCGCAGATGGTGACGGCCAGGCGCATTCCGTCGAGTTCAACAACCTGCTGGGATGGTGCGGGAGCAAAGTAGCGCTGCTCGTCGAATACGTCGTAGAACGGAAGCAGACGCTTGTGCTGCTCGAGCAGAACGCGCCCGCGGTCGATGAGTACGGCGGCATTGACGGCCGGCTTCCCCGAATTTCCGGGCGCGGGCAGCGCAACGCCCACGAGCACCGCCGCAGACAGATCGCGCGTGGCCGCAGCAAGCTCGCAGATGCTCGATTTCGAGCGGGCCAGAAAGCTTGGCTTTTCGAGCAGATCGGCGGGAGGATAGCCGCAGATGGCAAGCTCGGAAAAGACGGCAAGACGCGCGCCGGCGGCCGCGGCTTTGCGGCTTTGGGCGGCGATCTTTTCGAGATTTCCGGTGAAATCCCCGACCGTGGGGTTTATCTGCGCGAGCGCAATCTTCACATCCTCAGTCTAAATCGCGGCCTTCATGGTTGCGGTCTAGCTTCCCGTGCCTGCGAAGACGATGGCGACGGTGCGGAGGATGATCTGCAGGTCGAGCCAGAGGCTCCAGTTGTCGATGTAGGCCACGTCGAGCGAGACGTAGCTGGCGAACGACGGGTCCTGGCGGGCCTGCACCTGCCACAGTCCGGTGATGCCCGGCGTCACGTCCAGCCGGCGCAGATGGCTCAGCTTGTACTCCTTCACCTCGTCGGCCAGCGGCGGCCGCGGGCCAACCACGCTCATCTCGCCCCGGAGCACGTTCCAGAACTGCGGCAGCTCGTCAAGCGAGTACTTGCGCAGAAAACGGCCCAGGCGCGTGATGCGCGGATCGTTGCGCACCTTGAACAGCACCCCGTCGCGCTCGTTTCTGTGCAGCAGCTCGGCCTTGCGCTGCTCGGCGTCGGCCACCATGGTGCGGAACTTGATGCAGCGGAAGACGCGGCCCTTTTCCCCGATCCGCTCCGAGCCGTAGAACGCCGGCCCAGGCGAGTCCAGCTTCACGGCCACGGCGATGGCCGCCATCACCGGCGCCAGAACAATCAGCGCCGCCAGCGAAAACACGATGTCGAAGACCCGCTTGAAGACCAGCCCCAGCTCCGGCGCCTTGCCGCAGTGCAGCGGAATGGTCGGAAACTGACCCACGTACTCGACCGGCGAGTTCCACGCCAGACCGTCGTAGAGGTCCGGCACCACGCGCAGATCAAGGCGCTGCGCCCGCGCCCGCTCGAGCACCCACTGCATCGTCTCCCGCTCGCACCGCGCGGTGAAAAAAATCTCGTCGACAAACTGCTTGCGCGCCTGCTCGAACAGCGTCTCCAGCGTCCCCACCACCTCTTCCGGCTGCGTCCGGCTCCGCCCGCCCGCAGACAGATCGATGAAGCCCTTGAAGGCGTAGCCCAGGTGGCGAAGATGCTCCAGATGATGCCGCAGCGCGTGCGCCTCCGGCCCGGTGCCCACGATCAGCACGTTGCGCGCCCCAATGCCCCGCTCCAGACG
>DATGLJ010000265.1:0-2363 GCA_035294185.1 Occallatibacter sp.
GAGTTTCCGGGCGGGGCGTGCCTGCATGAGCTGTTTGAGCAGCAGGTGGAGCGCACGCCGGAGGCGACGGCGCTGGTGTTTGAGGGCCGGTCGCTCGGCTATGGCGAGTTGAATGCGCGCGCCAACCGGCTGGCGCATTACCTGCGGGAACTGGGCGTGGGGCCGGAGGCGCGGGTGGCGATCTGCGCCGAGCGCGGCTTGGAGATGGTGGTGGCGCTGCTGGCGGTGCTGAAGGCGGGTGGGGCGTATGTGCCGCTCGATCCTACGTATCCGCTCGAACGGCTCCGCTTCTTCGTGGCCGACAGCGCGCCGGCGGCGCTGCTGACGCAAACGCATCTGCAGGCGTTTTGTGCCGGGCTCGGCCCAGGGTTGCCGGTGGTGGATCTCAGCTCTGCCGATGCCGCCTGGCACAAGCTGCCGGCTCAGAATCCCGAGGCTCGCCGCGGCGGACTCCGCTCTCGCCATGCGGCCTATGTGATCTATACGTCCGGCTCGACCGGCCAGCCCAAAGGCGTCCTGATCGAACACCGCAGCACGGTCAACCGGCTGCTGTGGATGCAACAGGCGTATGCGCTTGATGGCAACGACGTGGTGTTACAAAAGACGCCCTTCGGCTTCGACGTATCGGTTTGGGAGTTCTTTTGGCCGCTGTTGAGCGGAGCGCGGCTGGTGATGGCGCGCCCGGACGGACACAAAGATCCCGCCTATGTGCTGGCGGCCATCCAGCAAAACCGGGTGACGACGCTGCATTTTGTGCCATCGATGCTGCAGGCGTTTGTCGAACACAGCGAGGGCGCAAGCTGTCCCAGTTTGCGGCACGTGGTATGCAGCGGAGAAGCGTTAGCGCCGCTGCTGGCGCGGCGAACGCGCGCCTGGCTGCCTAAGGCGGCGGCGCTGCACAACCTGTACGGTCCCACGGAAACAACGGTAGACGTGACGGCCTGGACGTATGCGCAGCGAGAGCGGAGCAGCATTCCGATTGGGCGGCCGATTGCGAACACGCAGATGTACATTTTGGATCGGGAGGGGGAGCCGGCGCCGGTGAGGGTGGCCGGAGAGCTGTACATCGGTGGAGCGGGGGTGGGGCGCGGGTATCTGAACCGCCCCGAGCTGACGGCGGAAAAGTTCGTACCGGATGCGTTTGGGGCGGAAGGCGGAGGGCGGCTGTACCGGACGGGAGATCTGGGGCGCTGGCTGCCGGACGGCAACATCGAGTTTCTGGGCCGCAACGACTATCAGGTGAAGATCCGCGGCTTCCGTATCGAGCTGGGGGAGATCGAGGCGCGGCTGGCGGCGCACGAGCAGGTGCGCGAGGCGGTGGTGATGGCGCGCGAAGCTGGGCCGGGCGACCAGCGGCTGGTGGCGTACTACACGGTGGAGACGGCCGACGCGGGGGCGGAATCGTTGCGCGCGCATTTAGCGGCGAAGCTGCCCGACTACATGGTGCCGGCGGCGTATGTGCGGCTGGAGGCTCTCCCATTAACAGCGAACGGCAAACTGGATCGCAAGGCGCTGCCGGCGCCGGAAGGCGATGCCTATTCGACGCGCGGCTACGAGGCGCCACAAGGCGAGGTGGAAAGCAGGCTGGCCGAGATCTGGGCCGAGGTGCTGAAGCTAGAACGCGTGGGACGCCACGATAACTTCTTCTCGCTCGGCGGACACTCCTTGCTGGCGGTGACGCTGATCGAGCGCATGCGCCGCAGCGGCTTCCCGGTGGACGTGCGGACCCTATTCGCCACGCCCGTTATTGCAGAACTCGCGGCTGCGGGTGCGGCGCCCCGCATCGATGTTCCGCCGAACCGGATTCCTTCCGAGTGCCAGGCCATCACGCCGGACATGCTTCCTCTGGTCGAGTTGACCGGCTACGAGATTGAGCGGATCGTCAGCACCGTTCCGGGCGGCGCCGCGAACGTGCAGGACATCTATCCGCTGGCTCCGCTGCAGGAAGGCATTCTGTTCCATCACCTGATGGGCGGGGAAGGGGATCCGTATCTGCTGGCGACTCAACTGGCCTTTGACAGCAGGGCTCGGCTGGAGCGCTATGTGGATGCTTTGCAAGCCGTAGTTGACCGGCACGACATTCTGCGCACGGCCGTGTTGTGGGAAGGGCTTCGCGAACCCGTGCAGGTCGTCTGGAGGCGCGTGGCGCTTGAACTGCACGAGATCGAACTCGACAATGCCGCGGATGCCGCTGAGCAGTTGTATGCGCGCTTTAATCCGCGCAGGTTTCGCATTGATGTTCGCCGGGCGCCTTTGCTGCGGCTCTACATCGCTAAGGACGAAGCGAACGACCGCTGGTTGATGATCATGCTGCTGCATCATCTGTGCGGCGATCACTCCACGCTCGAAATGATGCACCAAGA
>DATGLJ010000266.1:0-6975 GCA_035294185.1 Occallatibacter sp.
GCCTTGCTGCTTCCGAACGCGGCGCTCTTTCTCTGGCGGCAAGTCTGGGGCGCCCCGGCAATCACCGGTCGGAGATCTCCGGCTCCGACGGGCTGCTCCTCAGCGGAGTGGCGTTGCCAGTTAACGACAATCCCGGATTGCCCATCAAGGAGCGGCAGACCGGCATCCGTTTCCTCTCCCGGCTGCGTGCGCACGCCGAGGGAGGAGTTGTGAGCGTCTCTCCGTCCGCCGGGGATCAGCCCGCACAGCTTCATGTAACCGGCGCCGACGCTGTGACGCTGTTCCTGGACTGCGCGACGAGTTTCCGGTATCCCGCCGGGGATGCGGCAATGTCCGCGGCTGTCGATAGAAACCTGGAGGCCGCAGGGCGGCGCGGCTATGCCGAACTGCGCAGGCGCCACATCGAAGATCATCGAGCCATCTTCCGCCGCTGCTCACTGGAACTCGGTAACGGCGATGCGAATGCTTCCGTGCCGACCGACGAGCGCATTCGCCGCATTAAAAATGGCGCAGAAGACCCGGGATTATTTCCCATCTTCTTTCAGTTTGGCCGCTATCTGCTCATCTCCAGCTCACGGCCCGGCACGCTGGCCGCAAACCTGCAGGGAATCTGGAACCAATCGGTCGATCCGCCGTGGGGCTCCAAATACACCGTCAACATTAACGCGGAGATGAACTACTGGAGCGCGGAGCGAACCGGCCTGGCCGACATTCATGCGCCGTTCTTCGACTTGCTGGACATGACGCGCCCGGCCGGCGCAAGGGTGGCGAAGAGCTACTACAAGGCGCGCGGATTCGTCGTCCATCACAACACGGACATCTGGGGCGACGCCGGTCCGATCGACGGGCTCGGCGGGGGGATCTGGCCCATGGGCGCTGCGTGGATGGCCACTCACCTGTGGGATCACTATCTCTTCTCCGGCGATATGGATTTCCTCCGCAGCCGCGCCTATCCCAGGCTGCGCGAGATCGCGCTCTTTCTGCTCGACTACCTTACCCCCTCGCCGGAGGGATACCTGGTGACCGGGCCGTCGTGCTCGCCGGAGAATTCCTACCGGCTGCCGGATGGCACGGCAGCCCACCTGTGCATGGGGCCGACGATGGACATTGAAATCGCTCGGGCTATTTTTCAGAAGGCCGGCGAAGCAGCGAAACTCCTCGATGTGGATGCAGAGCTGCGCGACCAGATGGCGCAGGCCGCATCGCGGTTGCCTCCATTCAAAATCGGGCGCTATGGAAATCTGCAGGAATGGCAGCAGGATTACGTCGAAGTCGAGCCTGGCCATCGCCACATCTCGCATCTGTGGGCGCTTTATCCCGACGATCAGATCACGCTCCGCGATACGCCGGAGCTGGCGCAGGCCTGTCGCGTTGCTTTGAATCGCCGGTTGCAGTACGGGGGCGGCAGCACAGGCTGGAGCCGCGCATGGATCGTGAATTGCTTTGCGCGTCTGGAGGACGGTGATCGCTGCCACGAGCAGCTCATGGAGCTGCTGCGCCGATCGACGCTCGGAAACCTGTTTGACGTCTGCGGCGAGAAACCGACTTCGTATTTCCAGGTGGACGGCAGCCTCGGCGCGCCCGCGGCGATCGCAGAGATGCTGCTGCAAAGCCATAGCGGCATCGTCCGGCTGCTGCCGGCTTTGCCTTCGGCATGGCCCGATGGCCGGGCGGCCGGGCTGCGCGCCCGCGGAGGACTCGGCGTCGATCTGGTATGGCAGGGCGGCAAGGCCCGGGTGGCGACGCTCTACGCTTCGCTGAACCGTGAAATCACGATCGCTGCGCCGCGCGGACAACGAATCGAATCTGCCGATCTTGATTCAGGCAATGGCAAACTGCGTGCAGCAGAGCTGGTCCACGACGGATCCGATACATACCGGCTGCGGGTGCAGCAAGGACGCAGATATACGCTGCATCTGATCTGATTTTTTACTGAATCTGTAAAGGACAAGCCATGGAACATCTGCGGGCAAAGGCCTGGGCGTCAAAATCGAGCGCTGGAGAGCAGGCGTGAGGACCGTCCGCTTTCCAGCTTTGGCTCTCCTGTTAGCAGCCGCGTGGCGGCCGGCGCTGGCGGCCTCTGCCCTGCTGCCGCCGCAGCAACTTCTCTGCGAGCACCAGAAGAATCCGCTGGCGGTCGCCCCGGCTCATCCGCGCCTGGGCTGGCAACTCGCAGCCGCAGATGCTGCTGCGCGCGGTGTGCGGCAAAGCGCCTACCGCGTGCTGGTTGCTTCGTCGCCAGCGCTGCTCGAAGCCAATCACGGCGATTTCTGGGACAGCGGGCGTGTTTTCTCCGGCCGCACATTCGACATCGACTATGCGGGCAGGCCGATCGCCGCCGAGCAACGGGTTTTCTGGAAAGTGGAAGTGTGGGATCAGAAGGGCTCGCCGAGCGGATGGAGCGCAGTGGCGCAATTTACAGCGGCGCCGCAGCGTTGGACGGCGCAATGGATCGCTGCGGCTACCGGAGACGAAGGAAAGGCGGAGGGCGTCACCCGGCCCATGCCGGTTTTTCACAGGACGTTCGCGGTGCGCAGGCCGGTGGCGCGAGCCCTGCTTTACGCGGCCGGGCTCGGCCAGTGTGAAGTGCATCTGAACGGCGCAAAGGTTGGCGACCGCGAACTTACGCCTGGCTGGACGGACTATCGCAAGCGCGTGCTTTACGATGCCTACGATGTGACCAGACTGCTGCACACAGGTGAAAACGGAATCGGAGTGCTGCTCGGCAACGGAATGTTCAATGTGGCCAGGGCCCCGGGCCGCTATTCGAAGTTCGTGGGCTCCTTTGGCCCTCCGCAGTTCATTGCCGAGCTGCACCTGCTGTTCCGCGATGGCAGCCGCGAGACCGTTGCGACCGGCGCCGATTGGCAAACGGCTCCCGGACCAATCGTGTTTTCGTCGACCTACGGCGGAGAGGACTACGATGCGCGCAGAGAGCCGGCGGGCTGGGACGCACCCGTCGCGGCGGACCGCAGTATATGGCGCGATGCAGCCGTGGTTCCGGGCCCCGGCGGGAAACTCGATCCCGAGACGGCCGCGCCCATCCGCGTAGAGCATGTTTATCGTCCGATCATGCGCAGGACTCTTGCCTCGGGCGCGCAGGTTTTCGACCTCGGCCAGAACTTCGCCGGATGGCCGCAGATCGTTGTCCGCGGCGAAGCCGGCGCACAGGTCAGGCTCATCTGCGGCGAGCTGCTGAACCCCGACGGCAGCGTCTCGCAGGAGAGTGCGCACGCAGGCCCGGGGCGCGCGCAGTGGTACACCTATACGCTTCGCGGCGGCGCTGTGGAGCGCTGGCATCCCCGCTTTTCCTACTATGGATTCCGCTATGTGCAGGCCGAGATCACGGGCCGCGCTCATCTGCTCTCGCTTGCCGGCGATGCCGTGCATTCCTCTGCCGCGCCCAGCGGGGAATTTCACTCGTCGATCCCGCTTCTCAACCGCATTCACGCGCTGATTCTGCACGCCGAAGAAAACAACCTGGCCAGCGTGATCACGGATTGCCCGCACCGGGAAAAGCTGGGCTGGCTGGAGCAGACTCACCTGATGGGCTCGGCGCTGAACTACGACTTCGACCTCGAACGGCTCTACGCGAAAATCGAGCGGGATATCGCCGATGAACAGAAAGCCGACGGCAGCGTGCCCACCATCGCCCCGCAATACACCGTCTTTCCTCCCCGAGAGCACAACGCTTTCAACGACTCGCCGGAGTGGGGCAGCGCCGCGGTTCTCGATCCCTGGATCGCATTTCAGCGTTACGGCGACCTCGAAACGCTCCGCGGGCAATACCCCGTGATGCGCCGCTACGTGGAATACCTCACGAGCCGCAGCCGCGATGGAATCGTCGACTATGGCCTCGGCGACTGGTACGACATCGGTCCGCGCGGGCCCGGACTTCCACAGCTCACCTCGAGCGCGCTTACAGGAACCGCAATCTACTACCAGGACATCGTGGCCTTAAGCGCGGCTGCGCATCAGCTCGGAGACACAGACGAAGAGGCGCGCCTGGCGCCGCTGCGCCAGGCGGTGGCGCAGGCGTTTCAGCAGCGCTTCTATCACGCCGGCCGGCACGAATACGAAGACGGCAGCCAGACGGCGGACGCTATGCCATTGGTGGTTGGATTGACGCCCGAGGCCGATCGCGGCGCGGTACTGGCGCAGCTGATCGCCGATATTCGCGCTCATAACAATCACGTCACCGCCGGCGACATTGGATTTCATTACGTCGTCGATGCCCTGATGGATAACGGCGCCTCCGATGTGCTTCTCGACATGCTTCTGCGCACCGACAGCCCCAGCTATGGATATCAGGTGGCGCAGGGAGCAACCGCGCTGACGGAGGCCTGGAACGCGCGCCGCGGCAGTTCACAGGATCACCTGATGCTGGGCGACGCCGAGGAGTGGTTCTATGCGGGGCTCGGCGGCATCCATGTGGACTTTTCCCAACCGGCTCCCGAACAGATCGTCATTGCCCCTGCCATGCTGCCGCGCATCGGCTCGGCTCAGGTTGACTATCGCTCACAGAAAGGCGCGATTCGCGTGGCGTGGAAGCATGAGCCCACGGGGACGCAGCTCGATGTCGCCATTCCGCCGAACGCAAGCGCTGTTGTGAGGTTGCAGCAGCCTGCGGGAGCCCGGATTCTTGAAGGCGGCAGGCCTGCAGTGCAGTCGCCCGGCGTCTCCCTGCTCGAGCGCGACGGTTCGTCAGCCGATTTTCGCGTCGAGTCCGGCGAATACCACTTTTCGATCGTGGGGCGCAGATAAGGCGAGCTGTTTGCTTCCCGCGGATTGCACAGCCGAAGAGATCGCGTCAGTTTTGCTCGGCGACCACCATGACTCCCTGCGCCGGAAGCAGAACGTCCGCCCTGGCCGGACCCTCGCGAGCATCGCCCAGTACGATCCGCATCCTCTCCGGCAGATGGAGCTCCGCATCGGCGCGACCATGATTGATGATTACGAAGACATCGCGCCCGGCGCCGATTCTGCGGCAGACTTCGACGCCATCAGGCAGCGTGCCAAAAACGGGTTGCACGCCGGCTTCCGCCGCCAGCGCTGCGACCGCTGCGCGCATCAGCTTGGGGTCGAGCAGAGCGCCGAGGTATGCAAGCGCGCCTTTGCCGATGTGGCGCTCAAGCATTGCCGGCTGGTTCTGAAGCCAGTCATTACCTGCGCCATAATGAAGCGGTACGGCTGTGGCTGAATCACGGGTCGAAAGCATCTCAGCCCAGATATCGGCGGCGCCCGAACCGAACTCGCCGCTCACCCGCACGGGATTCTCCAGCGCATAGAACTGCTCGACCCGCCCGCCCAGCGCATCCACGAGCGGCCCGGGCTGGCGCTGCACGTTCAGCGAATTGTTCTCATCCTTCATGCCGGAGCGCGGGCCGAGCAGCAGAACGCCGCCCTGCCGGACATATTCAAGCAGGTGCTGCGCCAACTGCGGCGGCAGAACGTTCAGGGCCGGAGCGATGACAAGCTTATATCCATTGAGCGGCGCGGATGCCTCGACAATATCGACAGACTGGGCGATCTGCGCGAGCGGCCGATAGAAGTCCAGCAGCACCTGCAACTGATCGTAGCGATCCGTGTGCGGCTGAAAGTCGAGCGCCCAGCGGCTGTCGTAGGTCAACACGATGGCAACGTCCGAGACAGGCGCGGTTCCCGCCAGCACCGCCTGCGCGCGATGAAATTCCTCCGCAGTCTGCCGGATTTCCGGATAAATGGGAAGCGGCGTTCCATCCGGTCCCACGATGGCGCCGTGATACTGCTCCTGCCCGTTGAGCGCGTCGCGCCATTGCCAGTAGATAACGCCCTCTGCGCCGTGCCCGATCGCCTGCCAGGCCATGGCTCGCGTCTCGCCTTTATCGAGTGAGTTGTTCACCTTTGCCCAGTTCACGAACCCCGGCTGCGTTTCCATAACCAGGAAATTCCGGCGCTTCCAGCCGCGGACAAAGTCGTGCATGGCCGCGTTGCGCATCGCATCGAGATGCCCCTCGCCCACGTAGTCGTCCCAGGCGGCCAGCGTGAGCGGCTCAGAGATTCGGTAATGATCGAAATGATCGCTCCAGCCCAGGCCGCCGATGTTGGTGGTGATGAACTGGCGCGGGTCGATTCGCGGGCGGACCGCGTCGATCTGTACCTGCTGAAAGCTCAGCCAGGTTGCAGTCACAAATCGCCGGTGCGCCAGCATCAGCCCCGGGTTGCCGGGCGCGTCGTTCAAGGGAATTTCATTCCAGTTGTCGTAGGTCTGGCTCCAGTAGGCGGTGGTCCAGGCGCGATTCAGCGCGTCGAGCGTGCCATAGCGCGCCCTCAGCCACGCGTGAAACTGCTCGCGCG
Organism: Occallatibacter sp.; assembly: GCA_035294185.1. Lineage (GTDB taxonomy): Bacteria > Acidobacteriota > Terriglobia > Terriglobales > Acidobacteriaceae > Telmatobacter. The sequence goes on from DATGLJ010000266.1 coordinate 6,337, forward strand.
CCGCGGCGTCGTACGATTCATCGGTATACTCGTTGCCGATCTGCCATCCAATGACGTCGGGATCGTGACCGAATCGCGCCGCCAGGCGAGCGGCGATCTGGCGGCAGAAGATGCGATAACGCGGACTGCTATAGGAAAACTGCCGCCGGCCGCCATGCTCCGCGCGCCTGCCGCCGGCGTCCACGCGCAGCGTGTCAGGGTATTTTTCAGTCAGCCAGGCCGGCGGCGCATCGGTGGGCGTTCCCAGGATGACGTAGATGCGATGCCGTTCCGCAAGTCGGACTGCACGCTCAAGCCAATCGAAGTCGTACACTCCCTCGCGCGGCTCCATCCGGCTCCACGCAAACTCGCCCACGCGGACAACGTTAAAACCGGCCTGCTGCATGAGCGTGAGGTCGGCGTCCCAGCGTTGCTCCGGCCACTGCTCGGGATACCACGCTGCGCCAACCAGCGGTTCATCGGGCAGATTGAGCGCGCCGCGAGCCGAAGGCTGAGCCGCCGCCGTCGCAGGGAAGCCTGCCATCAACGCGCATGAGACAACGGCAAGTCTCAGTAAATAGGAAGGACTTTTCACAGGTACGGGGTCACTATAGCACCCGCATTCGGGAGCATACAAAGAAAACGTGCTGCGCGCGCCGC
>DATGLJ010000267.1:0-2995 GCA_035294185.1 Occallatibacter sp.
CTGGCCGCCGCCTGCGCCGCCGGCAGGCTCCAGCTCAGCGCGCCGCTGCCGGCAAGATGCAGCCTGACGGTGCGCGCCTCCGCAGGCGGAAACCGCGCGTAATACTGCCAGCGATTGGAGCCGGTCTCGAAGCTGGCGGTGTTTTCCAGCGTAAAGCCGGGCGCGCCCTTCAGGTAATGCGCGAAAAACCTGGCTTCAATGTCGCGCCTGAACTCCGAGCCGATCGGTTCGCCGTATTGCAGCTTGCCGAGATGCGTCGAGGAAGAGGACCAGTAACCGTGCCGCCACGGCCCCTCAACAAAGAAGTTATTGTGATCCGCATCGTGCTGCTCAAGCTTCCTGTATTCCTCCTGCGGACCCCACATATCTTCCTGGTCGTAGTAGCCGCCCACCGTAAGCGTGGGCACGGCGACAGTCTTCAGGTGATACTCCACGCCGCGCGATCTCCAGGCCGAATCGTATGCGGGATGATCGAGAAACAGCTTCCAGGTAGGCAGAACCTTCGAGCCCGATTGCTTCACATCCTTGAGGAACGAGCCGCGCTGAAGAAAAAAGTCGTAGCCGTCCACCGGCCTGCCCTCCGGCGTTTTGCCGTAGCTGACGCCGGTAAAGCGCTTGCTCGACTCCATGGACAGCACGTAGTCGTAGCCATACGACTGCCGGAAGGCGCCGTTATGAAAAAAATCGTCGCCCAGCCAGACATCGATCATCGGCGCCTGCGGGGAGATCGCCTTCACGGCCGGGTGGGGATCGATGCCGGCCATCATGGCCAGAAAGCCCGGGTAGCTGGTTCCCACCACCCCCACGCGCCCGTTATTGCCCGGAATATTTTTGAGCAGCCAGGCGACCGTATCGTACGTGTCGGTGCTCTCGTCTATATTGGCCGGATTTGAGTGATCGGCCAGCGGCCGCATCATGACGAACTTGCCCTGGCTGTGATACCGCCCGCGAATATCTTCAGCCACATAGATGTAGCCGTCCCGGGCCAGCTCCGGCCGCTCGGCGAAAAACTCCGCGCGGCTCGTGCCGTCCACGCCGTACGGCGTACGCTGCATCAGGAACGGCAGCGGCGCTGCGATGTCGACGGGCCTGAGAATCACGGCGTGCAGCTTCACGCCGTCGCGCATCGGAATCATCGCCTCCGACCGCTGGTAATCGTGAAAGACGTGATGCACGGCCGGTCCGGTCCGCTCATAGACTGTGCCCGGTTCCGTGGAGAAGCGGAAGCTCTGCGCGCGTCCCGTGGCATCCAGCGTAAAGTGAACCTGCGTCTGCGTCTCGGGAAAAGCAAACTCAGTGTCCGAGATTGCCGCGAGCGGCGTAGGCACTACCCGGTCGGATTCGATCGTGAGCCCGCCCTTTGACGCGTAGAAGCTGTAACGGATATCCGGCTCGGCCGCGCTGACGAACTCGCCCGACAAAGCCTCCAGCTGTGCAGCGGCAGCCGCCGGCGCAGAGGCGGAAGCCTGCGCCTGACGCGGCGGCGCGGCGCCGGCCGATCCAGGCGAAACCAGACATAGAAACGCAGCCGCAGCAACGCAGAATCGTGGCAAGCGCAGGCCTCCAGGATTTAATCTGCCCATTCGTTCTGCACTTACTTTATCGTCTCAATGCGCATGCCCATGGCGATGACTATGCCCATCCGCGCCTGCCATCTTTTCGATCGGAACCACGCAGCCCTCCAGGTCGCCGCAGCCGATGTGCTCAAACTGAATCGTCGTATGGCTGATCTGGAAATGATCGCTCAGCAGGTGATTGAGCTTCTTCAGGATGCAGGCGCTCTCCGACGGCGGAATATCGGCGATCGTCACATGGCAGGCCAGTGCGCGGGAGTTCGACCCGAGACACCAGACATGCAGGTCGTGCACATTGATTACGCCCTCCACCTCTTCCATGCCGGCGCGGATCTGGGGCAGCTGCATGCCGCGCGGCGTGCCCTCGAGCAGGATGTTCAGCGTTTCGCGCACGATGCCGATGCTCGACCAGAGAATGAGCGCGGCAATCGCCAGCGAGAGAACCGGGTCGATCCAGTTTTTGCCCGTCATCAGGATGCCGGCGCCGCCGGCGATGACGGCTGCCGTCGAAAGCGTGTCGCCGGCCATGTGGAGGAACGCCGAGCGAAGATTTACGTCGCGGGCCACGCCCCACAGCAGGGCGGCGATCGCGCCGTTCATCAGCACGCCTGCCGCGGCCACATAGATCATCAGCCGCGGCTGCACCTGCACAGGGCTCGACAGCCGGTGCACCGCTTCAACGGCAATCCATAGCGCAATCAGGATGAGCGTAGCCGCGTTGACGAACGCCGCCAGCACGCCGGCCCGCTGATAGCCGAAGGTGCGCGCATCGTCTGCCGGGCGGGTATGGAAGTAGACCGCAACGAAGCTAAGCAGCAGCGCGAGGAAATCCGAAGCGTTATGGCCTGACTCGCCGAGCAGCGCCAGCGAATGCGCGCGCAGGCCGGCAACCAGCGTGACGATGACGTAAGCCAGCGTAACGGCAAGAGAGAGGCGCAGCACCAGGCTCGTCCGCTTCGAGCCTGTCTCCGGAGGCGCGTGAACATGCATCTTTCCCAGTGTAACCCGGGTAGGGTATAGGAGCAATTCCGTCCTCGTTCCTGCTTTGGCGTCTTCAAACCCCTTCGATTTCCGGAGCGTTGCCGGCCGGTGCGCAGGTTCAGGCTTCGGCTACTTCGGCGTCGCCGGCGCGCTTCTCAGGAATTCCCTGGCCCAGTCGCCGCCCGGCTCTTCGGCGTCTCTTTCGGCGCTCCATCCCTCCGCCTGCCTGGGCTGAAGCACCGTCAGAACGGTCTTGAACAGGATCTGCAGATCGAGCAGAAGCGAGTAATTGTAGATGTACATCAGGTCGAAGCGCAGCTTCGACTGCGGCGCGGTCGAGTAGCGCCCATACACCTGCGCCAGCCCGGTGATTCCGGGCTTGACCGCAAGCCGGAACTCGTAGCCGGGCAGCCGCTCCCTGAGCGCGCGCACAAACTCCG
>DATGLJ010000268.1:0-6723 GCA_035294185.1 Occallatibacter sp.
GGCCCCAGGCAAAGCCCGCCGTAGAGGCTGCCCAGGGCGAGATGCGTGCGCGCGTCGAGATCGCCGGGGTCGCGCACGGCCTTTGCCAGATGCCCGGCGATGTGGCGAACGCCGTCCAGCGCCCACGTATCCACCAGCGGATGCGCGAAGTTGTTTGCGTATGCCTCGATGCAGTGGGTGAGCGCGTCAAGTCCGGTAGCGGCGGTGACGTGCCTGGGTACGGTGATGGTGAGCGCCGGATCGACGAATGCGGCGTCGGGAACCAGATGCGGGCTGATGACGGCTTTCTTCGTCTCGGTTTCGTCGTCGAGCAGAATTGAATTGGGCGAGACCTCGCTGCCGGTTCCTGCAGTCGTGGGAATGCAGACGAGCGGCAGCTTGCGCGCAGCCAGATTGCCGATGCCCCAGACTTCCGCGAGAGATTGCGAACTGCCAGCGAGCGCAGCCACCAGCTTGGCTACGTCCAATGCGCTGCCGCCGCCGATGCCGGCAACGGCGTCGGGGGCAAAGGCGCGGGCAGCCGCAAGGACGCGCTCAAAATCTTTAACCGTGGGTTCACGGCTGATGCTCGCGTCGATCTGCGCATCGGGGTGCAGCTGCGCGGCGTGACCGCGGCTGCTGCGTGTCGCCACCACGAAGGGCCGTGCCGAGCCGAGCGCGCGCAGATGCTCTGCGGCGCTCTCAAGCGCGCCGGCGCCGAACACCAGTTTTGGAACCTGCTGCAAAGTCAGCGGCATTTTTTCTCCGGCAGCCGTCAGTGTTTGTCAGACCGGTTGCCGCCGGCCAGCGCCTGTGCTGCAACTTCCGTGGTCTGCGCCAGCAGGTTCCTGGCTTTGTCCAGGTTGTCGCCGGCGGCCTGCTTCAGGCAGGAGATGTCATTCGAGCAGAACAGCAGATCGACGCCCAACTCGATCCAGAATCCGTATTCGGCAGGAGCGCAGGCCGTGGCCACGCATTTGTTGTGGGCGCGTGCGGCGCGCACGATCTTGTTTGCTGCGGCCTGCACCACAGGATGGCCGGTTTGCGCGGTGTAGCCAAGGCTGGCCGCCAGATCGGCGGGGCCTATGAAGAGGTCAACGCCGGGGACGGCCGCCAGCTCTTCGACGCGATCCAGGGCGGTCCCGGTTTCAATCTGCGCCATCAGGCAAAGCTCGGAGTTGATGGCCTTCTGCGTAGCTACGATCGTCCCCGGCACGCCGTAGCGGCACGCGCGGGAAACAGAGAAAATGCCGCGGCTGCCCTCCGGCGCAAAGCGCGCATACTTGCGCAGCTCGTGTATCTGCTCTGGCCGCTCGATCATAGGCACGTCGAGAATGTCCGGGCCGCACTCGGCCGCTTTAAGAATGTTGGCGCGTTGCGTGTCGGGGATGCGGATCATCGTCAGCATGCCGGTGCCGTACGCCATCCGGCAAAGATCGGCAGCCTCGGCAAAGGTAATGTGGCCGTGTTCCATCTCGATCCAGATGGCCTGATAACCGAGTTCGGCGCAGATCTCGAGAAAGATGGGATCGTAGAAGTAGAGCGCAGCGCCGAGAAGCGTTTTCCCGCCGTTATTGCGGATAGCCTGCTGCAAGCGGTTCATAATGTATCTCCTAATTGAATGACTGGAATGGGGAGCTGCTTGCGGCTGGCAAGCCAATCCCAGAGAGTATGACGAAGGCTGCCGTCGGCCCGGGCTGGAAACAGAGCCGCGCCCGCGAGGCCGGCAGCGAGAAACAGCACGTTGCCGCAGGCGCCGATGGTGTATTCGCTCCACGGATAATTAAGGCCGTGGAGGTTGACGAACTTTCCTCCACCCAGCGTCAGGGTGGCATAGGTGGTGAAGATCACATTGACGGCGATCCCGATGAGAGCTGCGGCGCGGCCGGCGCGGCGGCAGAGGAAAGCAAGCAAAAAGAGCGCGGCCAGGCCTCCGGCGAGAATGGCCGTCGCTGCGTAATAGAGGGCCAGAGCCGAGCCGCGCGTGCGGGTCAGGCCGAGGGCGACCGCAATGGCCATTGCTCCGCAGACAACAATCACCAGCTTGCCGAAGCGCAGGCGCTGCGCATCGGTGCTGTCCGGCAGAAATTGCGCGTAGAAGTCCTGGACGAGAATGAGACCGACGCAATTCAGGTCGGAGGCGAGCATGGACATGGCCGCCCCGAACAGCGCGGCCAGAAACACGCCGCTGACGCCCGGCGGCATGTGCGACACCATGTAGTAGGGAAAGACCTGGTCGGCGCGGGTGACGGCCGCGGGCAACGCCTGGCCGGTGATGCGATAGAGCGCCCACAGCAGAGATCCGATGAGCATGAACGCTGTCCAGACAGGCAGGCAGAGCGCCGCGCCCATGGCCATTCCGCGCAGCGCCGCGCGATCGGACTTTGCGGCAAGGTAGCGCTGCACCACGCTCTGATCGGCGGTGTAGCGTTGCAGGTAAAAGAAGACCCCGTAAATTGCCAGCGTCCAGAAGGTGGGCCGGGATAGATCGAAATGCGGGCTGCCGAGGCTCATTTTGCCGCTGGCGGCGATGAGATGAAACATCGCGGCGGGTCTGGCGCCGGAAAAGAAGATCAGAATGACGATCGTGATGGCCACGCCGGTCCATAGCAGCAGGCCCTGAGCCACATCGGTCCAGATAACCGCGGAGAAGCCGCCCATCAGCGTGTAGAAGATGGAGATGACGCCGAGACCGGCGATAAGCAGCCCCATCGGCCAGCCGGTGAAACTGGCCATCGAAAGCGCCAGCAGGTAAAAGACGAACCCCATTTTGGCGAAGCTGCCTAATGCAAAGGTGCAGGCGGCATACATGCGCACCAGACGGCCGAAGCGCTGGCCGAAGTACTCGTACACCGACATCGAGACCGCGTGGCGAAAGAAGGGAACCACGATGGGTCCAGCGGCCACGATGACAAGCAGAAAGAGGATGCCCGGGCCAAGCAGCGTCCAGTCGCCGGCGTAGGCTGCGCCCGGATACGCGATGAACGTGACGCTGGTGATGGTGGTGGCGAGCAGCGAAAGCCCCGCGGCCCAGCCGGGCACGGAGCGGCCGGCCACAAAATAGGCATCGGTGGTCTTTTGCCGAGCGGAAAAACGCAGGCCGATCGCGACCAGAGTGAGCAGATACGCGATGATCACGATGGCGTCGACCGAATGCATACTAGCGGCTGCCTCCGGCGGCGGCTGGGTTTGCGACAGAGTTCGTGGCGGATGCGCCCAGCGCCAGTCTGCCTCTGGCCATACGCACCGCCAGGCGCATCGCAGCTTTCATATTGGTGGCGTCAGCCAGGTTGCGGCCGGCGATGTCGAACGCGGTGCCGTGATCGACCGAGGTGCGAATGATCGGCGTTCCCAGAGAAACATTCACCGTTCCCGCAAAGTCGATGAGCTTCATGGGAATGTGGCCCTGATCGTGATACATGGCCACGATGAGATCGAATTCGCCGTCAAGCCCGCGGACGAAGATCGTGTCTGGCGGCCACGGTCCTGAGCAGTCGATGCCGCGGGCGCGGGCTTCGGCAATGGCCGGGCCGATGAATTCAGCGTCTTCGGCGCCGAAGAGGCCATGCTCTCCCGCGTGTGGGTTGAGGCCGCAGACGCCGATGCGCGGCGGACGCTGCAGCATGAGCGTCAGCGCTTCGTTGCCCAGTTCAATAGTCTGCACGATGCGCCGGACATCGAGCCGGCAGGCGCGCGCGAGCGGAATATGAGTGCTTACGTGGACTGTAGCCAGTTTTTCCGAGACCAGCAACATGCGCGATTCGGTGACGCCGGTCAACTCTGCAATGTATTCGGTGTGCCCGGAGAAGACGCGGCCCGAAAGCGTGACCGCTTCCTTATTCAACGGAGCCGTAACCATGGCATGGGCTTCGCCGCTCATGCACATCTCGACCGCGCGGCGCACGTAAGCGATGGCGGCCAGCCCATACTCGGCGCGCAATTGGCCGAAGGAAATGGCCTGATTTGCGTTCAGGTCGCCGGTTTCGACGACGGTGCAGGGCAGCAGAGCGGGGTCGATGCCGGCGATTCGTCCGGCAGCGTCGAGCGCGGCATGGTCGGCGATCAGGAACCAGTCGGCGAGCGAAGCCAGTTCGGGGTCGGCAAGGGCTTTGAGAGCAATCTCGGCGCCCACGCCGGCCGGGTCTCCAATGCTGATGGCGATGCGAGGCGTCCGGGTCATGCTGTCCCTGCAAGTGCGTGGAGTATCTGGTTGAGTGCAGAGGCAGCTCCGAAGCCGCCCGATTTCGTCACGATCGTCCTGTCCTGCGCCGCTCCGCCCTGCGCCGTTGCCCAGGGGATGCCCGGCGCAAATTCGCCGCGCAGCGCGAGCGAATGCACGCCGAGAGCGCGCAGAGCGAGGAGGGCCGTCTCGCCGCCGGTGAGCACCAGCGCCTGCGGATCGGCGGAGAGAAACGCGTTGCGCACGCGCTCCTCATCGCCGCTCTCGCAGCGGATACGAAGAACCGTGACGCCTGGCAGGCGCGCGTGATACACATGGCCAAGCTGAAGCTCCGTCACCGGGTGCTCGGTTCCGCACACCAGAAGTGTACGCATGGCAGCGGGCAGCTCGACCGGAATCGTATCAGATGGATAGAGCCCGGCAACCGCCCGCGCCAGCCCTCCCGAGCCCGCGTAGAGCAGCCCCTGCAACGGTCGCGCGGCGCGGGCCACCGCGTCGAGGTCGTCCTGATTCGCGCTGTCACAGATCAGGATCGTTTTGCCCGAATCAAGAGCCGCAACCAGCGCTTCGGCGTGTGCGACGAGCGCAATGCGGTCCTGCAGGGCAGATGGAAAGAGGTCCCTGATACGAAGCCGGCTGGCGTTGTGAACCTCAAGGCTGCCACTGCGCACGGTTCGGCCCATCGCGGGGAAGGCCGGAGCGAGCAGGATGGCGCGCGCGTTCAGCGCGTCCCGGGCCGCAATCAATTCAGCAGCAACAGGCCCGCGGAGGGTGGAATCGACCTTTTTGAAGAGGAGTGTTCCATCATCGCGGCGGAGTCCTGTGGCGGCGCGGCTTACGGCCCTTGCCGCTGCCTCGGCATCGAGTTCGCGGGACGCGGTCACAAAAGCCTGTACCGGAGCCCGATCGTCAAAGAGCGCCCGGTCTCCGGTCCAGACCCGAACCGCCATCCCCGCGCTCAGAAAGGCAACGCTGGCGTCGCATGCCCCGGTGAGGTCGTCGGCGAGCAGGCGAACGCGGGGCGGGGACGATGGGAGCTGTGCAGACGGGTCGCGTTCCGGGATGGCCGAGGTCACGAGCATAGAAAGACACTTTATTTTCGAGAGTATACATTTATTTCCTGTTTGTTCGTCTATGGGGAAATCGCCGAAAGTCCGGGATGCGGAATACGTTCCCAAAGGAGAGCGTGGCGGCAGACGGGAAGCGGAATAAAAAACTGAGGAAGCGGCCTTGTTTTAAACGAGGAAAGGGCCTTTGTTCTACAAAAAAGGGAAAGAGCATTGTCTTCCAGCGTAGGCCGCCGAATTGTGGTTTTCCCTCGTCTGCAGCGGCGGGATTTCTGCCGAACGATGGATTTGAAGGTAAACCGCGCCTGCGATTGCGCGGCAGGAGCCCCGCTTCCGGCTCATTGAGTTGAACCGAGCCGAGTTGCATCAGGCACCTCGCGCAGCGGCAGGCGCACAAACTTGATCGTCTCGCGCCGCCACGAATAGGTAATCAGCAGGTCCCCGTTGGCGGCCTGCACGATCGCCGGATAGGAGTACTGCCCTGGACCATCTTCAAGTGTTCTGAAGATGGCGAAGTGCTCGCCGTCGCGGCTGACGGCCAGATTCAGCGGAGTGCGCGCATCGTAGCTGTTGTTGAAGGCGAGCACGATGCGTCCGTCACGGAGGCGGACTGCATCGATGCCCGAATTCGGATTGGGAAGGTCGAGAAATCGGGCCTGCGTCCAGGTCAGACCGGCGTCCATGGAATCAGCAACGGCAATACGAGCGGCGAGTGTATGGCTTCGCGCATAGAAACGCAGGCGCCGTCCGCCCAGCCAGACCACCGCAGGCTGAATGATGCCTATCGTGGTCTTGGCAGGCGGATAGAGCTTCGTATGAACCCCTGAACCGCCGGGCTGCGGTTCGGAAGCCGCGCGTTCGGCTTCTGCGGCGGCGGCCAGGGCGGCGGCACTTGGAATATCAAGGCTCTCCGGCACGGTGATGGGGCCGAACTTTGTCCAGGTCTGGCCGTTATCGCTGGAGCGTTCGATCCACGCCGCCCATTTTCCGGACTCGACCGAGGAGCCGCTTACGATCGTCCCGTCGGCGAGAATCAGGGGCTTGTCCTTGACAGGCCCGAGAATGCCCTCGGGCAGGTCCTCCGCTGCGCTCCAGGTGCGGCCCTCGTCGCTGCTCCATTTTCGAGCGCCTTTCCAGGCGCTGGGGCGGGTTCCATATTTGTAATAGAGCCAGAGCCGGCCATCGCGGATGTGGAAGAGTACGGGATTCCAGCAGGCCACGCCGTTGGCGCGCGCCAGCTCGGCGGGCGCCGACCATGCGCCGCGATGCAGGCGCGCGCCGTAGATGGCCACATCCGGCGCGCCCTCCTTTGTGCCGGCAAACCAGGCCGCCATCACGTCGCCATTCTTCAGCTCAACTACAGTCGAAGCATGGTTGTCGGGCTGCGTGCCCGGCAGCGCATCTCCGCTCGCAAGCGGCGGAAAAATAAATCCGCTGCCGTTTTGCGCCTGCGCGCCGAGCAATGCGGCCGCCACAAGGAATCCCGTTGCCCAGGAC
>DATGLJ010000269.1:0-2488 GCA_035294185.1 Occallatibacter sp.
TGCTTGATGCGCTGACCGAAGGGGCTGGACCGGCGGCAGATGTCGAAGATCTCCGTCTGGTAGAGAGGAACTTCAACCGCTCCCGGCCCGATGTAGTCTGCTGCTGCATGGATGTCTGCAAAGGTTGCGTTCATAGGCTTCTTTCGCCCCCTCCATGGGGCCGTGGTGTATTCGGTGCTCAATGTTTGAAAGCAGGGGAGCGGAAAACCGGGAGAGCGAGGAGCCGGAAGATGCGTCCCGGCGTCTGCGCTGTCTGACCGGCCGTCTCGCTTCCGGTTTCCTGTTGCCCGGCGGCCTTATCCCTGCGTTGATGCGATGGCCCCGGCGCGCAGCAGCTGCGTCTTTACGGCGATGCGCTGCTCCAGGCTCAGCCCGCTCAGGGCTGCGTCCAGCCTGCGTACATCGATCGGCCCGTCGCCGATGCCGTGCTTGGCCAGCATCTCCGCCGCCCCGGCGGGCAGCGTGCGCCGGATCGGATTTACGGCAGCCTGCGCGGCCGCCTTCAGTTCGGCGATCTGCTGTTCCGCAGCGGCCAGCTTTTCGGCCAGCTCCGCCTCGCGGCGGCTCTGCTCCACCGTGGCGGAAATCTTTTCCACCTCGCCCGACAGGATGCCCTGCCGCTCTTCAAGCCGGGCAAGCGTCTTTTCCAGCAGAGTAGCCGCGGCCTCAAGCCGCTCCACGATTGCGTTCTCGTCCATGTGCGTTGTTCCTTTCGGTTGAAATGGTGATCGCCCGCCGGCCTGGCTGCTTCTTCAACTCGCCATCCGGAAGCTCGTCGCCCGGTAGGCCGCCTTCTCGCGCAAGAGAATCGCCGCGCCGGTAAACGTCACCCGCGTCAGCTTCCAGATCTCGGCGCGCATGTCTTCGACGCGCGCGTCGGCCAGCTCATAGCTCATGCCCATGGCATGAGGATCGGTCTTCGCCGAGGCCGCAATCTCTCTGGCCACGTCGGGAAAGTCGCGCGCGTAGAGATATCCGCGCACGACGAGCCGCTGGCCGACGAGATTGGCTTCGGTCAGCAGACCGATTTTGCGTCTTGCGTCGTGTCCGTCCCATCCCGGCCTGTAGTCCACGGCCATGCCCAGCAGCGAGGGCAGCGCGCGTTCGGCCGCCTCGCGCGTCAGCACCACCCGATGGCCGCGCGCTCCGGCCGGCGCCTTGTCGCTGGGCGCGTTCACCACCGTCAACACGCCGTCGAAAGGCACCCGGTTCGGATGTCCTTCCACATGTGGTATCGATACTGCCATTGCTTCCAGTCGCATATTCGGCTCGCTCCGCTCGCAGGTTTCAGTGGTCAGTCGTCAACGGCCGTTTCAGGCATTGCCCCGAGGTTCCGGAACCCCATCTCTGACGCCTGAAACCTGCTCCAACGGAGCAAGCCCGCGCATCGCGCGCACCTCGTTGATGGTGAGCACGCCGGCGTGCAGCAGTTGCACCTGCACCTGCAGCTCCGTCTGCTCGTCGCGGGCGCTCAGCTCGTTGAAGACGAATTCGAACTCGCGCCAGCCGATGCACTTGCCGAACAGATCGCGGGTGATGTGCCCGGCAATCAGCATCGCCAGCGGCGAGATGGCGCCGCGGAAGGCCTCGTCGGCCATCTCCGAGGCGGTCGATTGATTCACGTCGGCCTCGAGGCCCAGCATCAGCGGCGGCAATCCGAACGCATTCGCCACCATGCGGATGAGGAACTCCTGCCAGGCCAGCCGCAGATCGGCGTCGGTGCCCTGGGCAAATCGCAGCACCTCCGGCCTCTGCGCGGTCGAAAGCAGCGGCACGCGGCCCGTCCCCTCGATCTCGTCCTGCCACCAGCGGATCAGCCGGTCGTGCTGCGCCGGCGTGGCTTCGTTGAGCCACAGCGCATACTGGGCCACGGAGTTGGCCGCGAGCTTGCCCGCGAACCGGTGCGCGGCCAGAAACTGGTTGACGGTCTCGAAGGCCACTTCGAGCGGTCCCAGGCCAAACGGCGTAAAGCTGCGCGGATTCATGCGCAGGTAAATCAGCTGGTCGTCGCGCAGCTCAATCGCCTCCGACGCCGGCTGGCCGGCCAGCGCCTGCGCATAGCGCGGCGAGTCCGGCTGGCCGTCCCACTTCGCATTGATGCGGATGGAAGCCCCATCCACCGGCCACAGCATCGCCGGCCGCTCCGGGTCGCCCGTCGGCTCCATCTCGATTGCGCCGAAACCGCCGGTGAGCGCGTCCTCGATCGCCTGCTCGATCAGCGTGCGGAAGCTGTCGGTGTCGTTGGGCTCTTCGAGAACGCGGCGCAGCGCGCGCAGCTTGCGGTCGAGATAGCCGACCTCCTCGGCGCGAACCCCGCGCCGCACCCGCACCTGCCAGTCCATGGCCGCGATGCGGTCCTTGATGACGTTGATGGCCCGGCGCACCAGCGGCGTTTCGGCGAACCGCCGCAGGTTGGCCGGGGTGGGCTTGGGCAGATGATGCCCGGGAATCTGCGCCGGATGGAGAGGGCTTACGATGGCCGGCAGCG
>DATGLJ010000270.1:0-4969 GCA_035294185.1 Occallatibacter sp.
ACGATCGGGATCCACGCGGGATGGAAGATGGCTGCGCCGATTTCCATTGCGCGCCCGATGCTGCCGGTCTGCGGCGAGCTGTCGAAGGTAGAGCACACTTTGTAGTGATTCACGCGCGCGCCAAGGGCACTAAGGCGGGCAAAGAGGCCGGGAAGATTTTCGTCCATCCACGCCGGCGTGCGGCAGCGGCTTTCACCGGCGATGCCGATGGCGCGGCAATGAGCCAGGCCGGCCAGATCGCGCTCGCCGGGCATGGCAGTGAAGAGCACGGCGGGAACGCCGTTGAGCGCCAGAGCTTCGAGTACGTCGGTTGAGCCGGTAAAGTCGTCGCCATACCAGGCGTAAAGGAGCGGGGACGGCGTGGAGCGGCTCACTGTGCGAAGGCCTCGATGGCGGCGCGCAACTCTGCGTGGCCGGCGGCGTATTCGGCAAGCGACACGCCGGCCGCGGCTGCTTCCCATGCCTGATGCAGGCTGCGCACGCCGGCTGCAGGGCCGGAAGGGTGAGCGAGAATGCCGCCTCCGCAGGCGTAGAGCAGGTCCATCGATCCGAGCGCCTCATAGGTGTCCGGGACCTGTTGCGCCGATTGGCCCGACGAGAAGACCGGCAGGATCTCGCAGCCCGGGTGCGGCGCGGGAAACATCGGCGTGAGGCAGGCGCGCGCCGAGGCGATTACACTGGCGTCGTCCTCGCAGAATTTGTTGCGCAGTCCATTGACATGCGCGTGGTCGATACCGGCCAGGCGCCAGAACTTCTGGAAGGCCACATAGCTCATGCCGATAGCGTGCGAGCGGCTTACCATTCCCCATCCGTTGCGGTGGCCATGAATGGCCACCTGCGCGTGGCGGCGCAGAACGGTCATCGCCGGCAGACCGATGCTGTTCATGCTCACCATGACGCATGTGCCGCGCTCGGCAACCACCAGGTCGTGACGCCGCAGCATTTCGTCGATTTCTCCGGTGATGTTGGCTGCATACATGGGACGCTTGCCGGTCCTCTGGGCGAAATCGTCAAGAACCCGCAGCACCGCAGGGACGCGCTGGTCGAAAGGGCAGTGGGGCCCGTCGGCCTGCAGCTCGTCGTCCTTGATAAAGTCGATGCCGGCTTCGGCAAGCATCTTCACCTGTGCAGCAGTCTGTTGTGGCGTCATGCCCACGCTGGGCTTGAGGATGGTGCCGATCACGGGCCGGCCGTATACGCCGGTGAGACGCCGCGTGCCTTCCACGCCGAACTGCGGCCCCTGGTATTTGCCGAGAAAGGCCGGCGGCAAAACCACGTCAAGCAGCTTCAGCCCCGAGAAGGGCTTGAGTTCGAACAGGTTCCCGGCGACGGTGGCCAGCAGATTGGGCAGCGACGGCCCCATATTTTCGATGGGCCACGACAGCGTGACCTCGGCGGTGCGCCGCACCACAGGACCATTCTGTTTTTTGGGCAGGCCCGAGCCGGCGAGGGATGGAGCGGCGACCGTTCCCAGCTCGACAATCCGCTCCACGCGCGCCGCGCAGCGCTCGCGCAGCTCATCGGTCTCGCCCGGCACGCGAACGAATGTGCCCGTCGATTGCTCGCCGGCCATGATGGCCGCCGCGTCCTCAAGCGGATATGCCGTCTCAATCCAATAGCGGGCCTGTATGCGCTCGGTCATGTTGTTCCTGTTCACCGGCGATTGCATCGTTGGTCCGTTCATCATGCCTGATCGAAGTACATGGCGTAGCTTTGTTCGCGCACCTGGAAGAATGGCGCAAAACGCCGCGAGCCGTCGCCAGCCGCTGCGGAGCCGCCGGCAGCGCTGTGCAATGCTGCGGGATTGAGCCGCGGCGATCTGTTTGCCGGGTTCAATTCGACATAGACCAGCGGACCGCGCAGCACCGCCACCGTGCGCTCATGCAGGTCGTCGATCGGCTCGGAGCGAAAAGTCATGGGCAATTCGAGGTCGATTGTGTCTCCGGAGCTCCATGTGCGCATCAGGACGGCGAATCCGCGCCGCAGCGCAATCCGGGCCGGCTTCCCGTTTACGCGCAGCGCCGCCGCGCCCTGCGCCCATTGCGGAATGCGCAACTGCAGGCGAAATTCGACCGGCCGGTCGCAGGTAATAGTGAGCCTGGCAGAGCCTTCCAGCGGATAGCCGGTTTGCTGCGAGAGAGCAACGGCCGTTCCGCCCTGCCGCCAGCCGACGCGCGACGGCGCATAAAGATTCACGGCGATGCCGTCGCCGGCGCGGAAGTAGATGTTTTTGACATAGTCGGCCACGCCCTGCACCAGCGTGCCCGAGCAGCAGGGCCATTTCTGCGGATAATATGCTTTGCGCGCTCCGGCGTTGTAGCTCGAATAGTAGGGATAGTCGCCGTCGGAATCCGGCTGCCTGACGGCGAGGAGGCCGTTCAGAGCAACGCGCTCCAGACCGTCGCCGTAGCGTGCGTCGCCGGTCGCGCAGAGCAGATAACGCGCCAGCTTGATCGCCGCGTAGCTTCCGCATGGGGTCTCGAAGTGATCTTCGGTCGTGAACAGGCTCGCGTAGAGCCGGCCCTGGTGCGGCTCGACGAATTGCTCGTTTGGTCCCCATCCTCCGGTGGCGTATTGCTGCTCGGTGCGCAGTAGTTCCCATGCATTGCCCATGGCGCGCAGGTATTTTTCTTCGCCGAGCACAAGGTGCGCCCTGCCGGCGGAGCTCAGAGCGATGACGTGACTGTAGGCGTGCCGCCCGGGCAGCACATCCTCCCCGGCGGCCAGCGGATCGAAGTAGTCGCGGTCGAGAAGATAGGCGTGGGCGCGGTCGTACAGCGCGCTCTCGCCGGTGAGTGCGTGCGCAAGAAATAAATTTTCCGGCAGCACGTAGGTCTCGTCGTAAGGCGGATCCTTTTTGCCCACGCGGTCGCGGCCCTCGGCGGGGATGTATGGCAACGCGCCGGCGAAGACCCGGGAAATCAGCGCGCGCGCATGCTCCACGCCGCTCAGCTGGCAGGCGTCGATGAGCCCGATGAGATGCTTGTCGAGGATGTAGCAGGGCCAGAGCCTCTCGGCGTTGGGGGCTGCGTAGATCTGGTTCTGGCTGCCAAGAGTGGCGGCAAAGCCCTCGACCAGCTCATGCACTTTGGCGTGACAGGCCTGGTCGCCTGTCGCGCGTCCGAATCGCGCCAGGCCCGAGATGTACTGGCCGAGAGAGTGGCCGGGCACGAAGCCATCGCGGCCGTACCAGCCGCCCATGGGCGCGCCCGGCGCCGGCAGCCCGGCGCGTTCGCGGTAGACCTGGAGCAGGCGGTCGTTGTCGAGCGCCAGATAAGCGGCGCGGATGCGGTCGTACTGGTCTTTCAGCGGGCCGGCGGTCAGCTCGACCGCGCCGTAATCGAATTCTTCGAGCGGCTGTTTTCCACGCGCAGCGGCCGGACGTGCGGGCAGCGGTGCAAGCGCTGCAGCCGCGGCGCCGGCCAGAAATTCTCTTCGCGTGATGTGACGGTTCATCGGCCGCGCCTGCTTCTGCAATCCGGTTATGCAATCAAGGATAGCCGCCGGGCAGTTGGCTGCGTAGCTTAAGCATGGGTGAGGCGGGGATTCCGGACTGCGGAATTGGTGTGTTCAGACACAGCTCTCCGGCTCAGGCGAGCTGTGTCGGCCGTCTTGTCGAGCGGGTAGACGAGATCGACATTGCGCGGAGTAAGTAGCTGATGCTTCACGAAGACGGTGGCGGGCACAGGCTTTTTCTGCAGGATGTTGAGGGCCAGGGGAATCAGCTCGTCGCCGTAGCGCTCCGGGAAGTAGGCGACCGAGCCAACCAGCCTGGTTCCCGGCCGGCGCAGCTCCTCGCGCGCCTCGCGCAGCGCGTTCTGGCCCATGACGGCGCAGAGATGCGACGCGCCGGCCTCTTCGAAGGCTCGCAGCGCAGCCAGCGCGCAAACATCGTTGACGGCGCCTACCAGAGTGCGGCGCGGGCCCCTGCGGCGAAGGTATTTGCGCAATACTTCGAGCACCTGCTCGAAGTTGCCTCGTCCGTTGAGATGCACGATGGGCGTTTCCACAATGCGCGGCAGCTCGGCGCGCAGGCCGTCTACCAGGCCGGCGCTGCGCAACTCGAGCAGCGAGCCGGCAATCGGCAGCTCCAGCAGCACGAGTTGATCGACGCGGCCCTCCCAGTGGTCGCGCGCCCAGCGTCCGAGCGCGCGGCCGCCGATCAGCCCGGCCTTGTAATTGTCCGCGCCGAAGTAGGTTGCGCCGGGATGCGGCACTTCGATGGCGATCACCGGCGTGTTGGCGGCGAGAAACTTTGAGGCGATCACAGGAGCGACGCGCTCGTAGGTCTGAAACTCCAGCACCAGATCCACCTGCTCGCGGATGAACGCGTCGGCGTTGCGCAAGGCCTCGCGGGCGCTGTAACGGTTATTCAGCGTGATCAACTGCACGTGCTCGCGGGCTGCGGCCGCCATCATGCTGCGCGTGACCTCGCGGGCGAATTCGGTATCGCCCTGGGTCGCAAAGCCGATGCGGAAAGGCCGCGTTGTCACCGGGCCAAAGCTGTTGCGATAGACGCCGGCGCCGACCCGCTCGATGAGACCGCCGTGGATGAGCGTGCGCAGCAGACGAAACGTAGTGGTTTTGGGCAGCCGGGTGCGTTCCATTACGCCGGCGAGCGACAGCTCCTCGCCCAGATGCCGGAAGGCCTTGAGCACTTCGCAGGCGCGGAGCACGGTTTGCGACTCGTTGCGGTCACCGTTGCGCAGGCCGAGCGAGGAGTGCATCGTGTTTCGATCGAGATCTTCGGTGACTTTGCCGGGTTCGGGTTTGGGCATACGCGGTTCCTGATACTGGATTGCAGCCGTACCATACATTCCGCAACATGGAATTGGCAAGACTCGCATTCCGGTTTTTGAAGGCGAGGAAAATCAATGGGTCGGAGGCGCGGGGCGCTGCGCCGGTCCGGTGTGACGCGCAACGGCGACGAGTCGCGTCCGGGATCCAATTTACTGCGCGTGAATTTCAA
>DATGLJ010000271.1:0-2817 GCA_035294185.1 Occallatibacter sp.
GCCGCCGTGGTGGCCGTGGTGCCCGCCTTTTTTCTTGATGACGACGATGGGCGCTGGTTTTGCTGTCATACGTTGGCTCGCAAAGGCCGGCGGTCGATGGTGAGCGGTCGATTAAGCCGCGGCTGCATCCGGAGCATCCGCCTTGTTCTTGCATGCCTTCTCCATCTCGTCGAATGAAGGGCGTGCATGGGCAGGAATAGCGCGCCGCGCCATCTCGATGGCAATGATGGGCGCGGAACCTTTCAGAAACGAGAGCACCAGAACGCGAAGCACGTGCAGGTATTCGTTGTGCTCTTCGGCCGCCTTGCGCATGTTGGCGCTGAGCGGCCCCACGATTCCGTAGCAAAGCAGGATGCCGAGGAACGTTCCGACCAGCGCCGCAGCCACATGCTTGCCGATCTCTTCCGGCGGACCGCCCAGCGCGCCCATGGTAATGACCACGCCCAGCACTGCGGCCACAATGCCCATGCCGGGCAGCGAATCGGCCACTGCGGAGAGCGCATCGGCCGGCTGCATTGCTGCGCGATGATGCACTTCCATGTCGAGTTCCATCATCTGGTCCATGTCGAACGGCTCGACGCCGCCGCTGATGGCCGTGCGCAGCGTGTCGCAGAGGAATTGCACTGCGTGATGGTCGGCCAGAAAGACGGGAAAATTTTTGAAAATCGCGCTCTCCTGCGGCTTATCCACGTCCGCCTCGACCGACAGCAACCCCTCCTTGCGCACTTTGTTGAAAAACAGATACATCATGCGCAGCGTATCCAGATAACGCTGGCTGGTGAACCGAGGGCCCTTGAACACGCCGGCGATTCCGGCGGCAATATCCCGGAGGATGCGCAGGGGATTGGCGACCACCAGGGCGCCGGCAGCTGCGCCGGCGATAATCAGCAGCTCGGCCGGCTGCAAAAGCACCAGCAGATGGCCTTTTTCCATCAGGAAGCCGCCTACGACCGCTGCCAGCACGATCACAATGCCGAGGATGGCAATCATGCGCCTCCTCCTCGCGACCGAAGTCCATCGGCGGCGGCCTCGCGCCGGCCGCATTGGAGAAATTCGGGATGGAGTCTGCAATCGATCATCTCAACGTTTTCCATCTCGGCGCTTTCAGGTAGCACTCTCATGGGCAAACCGGACTCAATCGTCAGCCGGCCAGGTTGCAAATTGGTTTCTGCAAATTCGTTTTCGCTAATCTTTGTCGCAAAATCGCACAGTCCGCCGTGTGCGGCCTGACGGGCAGTCCTGTCTTTCCCATCGGCTGGATGCGCGGCGACTTCAGTTGTGGAAAGTCACGGCAGAGAGGAAGCCCCCGGGGGCGGAAGTCGAGCGGCGGTTCGACCGGTTATCGAGCAACAGGGCTGTCCGGCTTTGTTACAAAGAGAACGGCCGCGAGAAGAGCTTCAGGCCGTTATCTGCTCGCGGGCAGGATTCAACGAAGAAGTGGCCGGTTTCCGGTCACATTCTGTACTCAATGCGCAGGCCCTATCAGGAGCGAAAGCGCAAACGGTACAGCGGTCTTTGGAAGCTGCTCTTCGCCTGAGACGAATGCAGCGTCCCTCACGGATGCGCTGCTTCGCCGGCCGCCCGGCTGCCCTGCTGGTTCCCCCTGTCAAGACCATTCAGTCCGCTTTCCACCTCCGGTGGAAAGTAATCGAACGTCCTGTCCACCTGTTTACCGAGCAGGAATTTGTCTGCGAATGCCAGCAGCGCATCCCAATCGCCCTGGACCATGCCATGGGGCCGGTCGGCCCAGTTCACGCCCAGCCTATCGGTCGCGTGAAAGTAAGCATACGCCGGCCGCGCAGCGATGATCGACTGATATACGCCATTTGCGTTGACATTCTGGTCATGATCGCCTTCCAGGCTGATCAGTGGCCGCGGCGCCACGAGCGCAATGAACCAGTGCTCGTCGAACGGCAGCTTGTCGGGCTGGCCCCAGAACTGATGAAGGTGCGGCGAAAACCAGTTTGGATATTTGCGCACCATTTCGGTCAGTCCCTCTTTGCCGCCTCGATATGGAACCGAACCGCTGAATCGATATGCCGGCGTACCTCCGCCCGAGCTCGCCACCGGAGCCACCATTGCCCACCGATCGTCAAACGCGCCCGCGATCAGCGCCGCTTTCCCCGTTCGTGAAACGCCGGTAATGATCAGCTTGTTCCTGTCGATCGACGGATCGGTCACGAGATAATCCACAATCCTCGATTCGCCCCACGCCCATGCGCGCAGCAGTCCCCAGTCGTAATGGGGATATGCCGGAAAGAACCGCGTCGTCCTGTATGCCCAGCTTCCATCCGGCAGGCGCAGCGTCGTGTCCTCGCCGCAGTCGTTGTAGTTGAACATCACAAAGGCAAAGCCGTGCGCGATTGCGGGATTTGATTCCGCAATCTGCTCCGCCGTCCGTGGCGCAAACCGCATCCGCCCAGCGGCGCCCGGCGCGGCGACCGGTCTGGCTTGTGCATTCTCCGCCATCGGGCCGACAACCAAAAGAACATCCTGATTGCGCCCCTGGTTAGCGCCTTCCGGCAGCCGCGGCAGCGGCTTTGCTCCCGGCGGCGTGCCGGAAGGCGAAACGACAGCGGGTACAGGGCCGCCCTGCGCGGGCGTAAAGATCCCAATATCCAGACTCAGACTCTCATTCGGACCAAAGGTCAGATGCACAAGGCGATATTTCACCTTGCCATCCATCAGGACCTGGGAGCTCAGTTCTTTGCCTCTCACATTGCCCGGCGGAGGCGGGGCCAGCCCCACTGCGTAATATTCGAGGATACGCTTCATCTGCTCCCGGCGCTCCTCCCACTGCTTCAGCGTCTTCACCCT
>DATGLJ010000272.1:0-2984 GCA_035294185.1 Occallatibacter sp.
TCATGCAAACTCCTCCATTCCGCCTGTGCAGCATCGGCGAGCGTTCAGTATTCTATGCCGCGCTGCGCCAGGATCCCCTTCTGGTAAGCATGCTTTACCTCGCGCATTTCGGTGACGGTATCGGCCATCTCCACCAGCAGCGGGTGCGCATTCCGGCCGGTGAGAATGACGTGCACCATCTCCGGGCGGTTGCGCAGCGCATCGGCCACAATCTCCGGGTCCAGCATCTTGTAGCCGATCGCGTAATTGATCTCATCGAGAATCACGAGGTCCCACTCGCCGGAGAAGATTGCCTCGCGCGCCTCTTCCCAGGCGGCCTTCACCAGGCGAATGTCCTCGGGATCGGTCTCCGCGCCGCCGATCTTCACAAACCCGCGGCCCATCTGCTTCAGCACAAAACTGCCGCCGAACATCTCGGCGGCATCGAGCTCGCCATAGTGCCAGGAGCCTTTAAGAAACTGCAGCATGAGCACGCGCATGCCGTTGCCCACGGCGCGCAGAGCCGTGCCCAGCGCAGCCGTGGTTTTTCCCTTGCCGGGACCGGTATGAATGATGAGCAGGCCTTTGCGGGAAGTGTTCATAGCGATGGTCACTGACTACTGTACCTCAGTGGCCGGCATGATACGGGTGCCCGGCAAGAATCGCGAACGCGCGATAGAGCTGCTCGGCGAGCACAAGGCGGGCGAGCGCATGGGCCATCGTCATGGGTCCGAGCGACAGCAGCAGCTGCGCGCGGCTCCGCGCCTGTTCGCTCCAGCCGCTGGCCGGTCCGATAGCAAAGACCAGGTGCTGCGCGCCCTGGTCGCGGCGCGCGCCGATCCATCCGGCAAAATCTTCCGAACTCATTTGCCGTCCGCGTCTGTCGAGCAGCACGGCCGTTGGCGGCGTGCGGCCCTCGCGCCGCGCCAGCCATTCGAAAAAGGCCGTCTCGCTGCGAAAGCTCTGCGCTGCGAACCGCGCGGCCCCGGAGCCGAGCGCGGAGCAGCGCTCCAGATACTGGCGCGCGAGCGCGTCGAAGACATCCCGGCGGGCCCCGGGCGCGGCCCCGATATGCGCAAGCGTGAGCTGCATCCTGAGCAGGATACTCGAATTGCCCGGCTCAGAGCCGGCCGGCGCGTTTCAGTCCCGCTGTCAGTCTGTTTGGCGCAGCGCAAACCGGCGTGACTGCGCAAGCAACTGTTCCCGCGCGAGCGCCATCTGGTTCCAACCATGGGGCTGGGTAGGTCCACTGGGAAAGCCCCATCCATTCAACGGCCATACGATATCGCGCTGCTCGTGAATTTCTCCGGCTGCGGATTTGTTTCTCATCGTTATTGCGTCACGTTCTGCGCGTTTGTTCGATCGCTGCGGCACGGGCAGCTTCGGTTTCGAGCGCCCAGGCAGCGGATGCGCGGCTGCGGCGAGATTTTTGCTGCTGTCCGGCTGGCGAAATCAGGCGGCTTCTCAGCGGCGCAGCCGGCTCTCTTTCCATTGCGCGACTGCGCGCCTACTGCCGCCCTTGCCGCGCGCGGCGGCCTGTTCAGGAGGAACTCGTGATTCAACTTCCGATTGCAAAGCGAATAAGCAGGCTTCTGTCGCTGGCGGCGACCATGCTCGTCGCAGCTGGAACCATGGCTGCGGCTCAGGGCATTATTACCGGCGGCATTACCGGCGCTGTAACGGATCCTTCGGGCGCGGTCGTGTCCGGCGCCACGGTGAAGGCGGTGAATTCAACCACCGGCATGAGCTTCACCGGAACCTCGAACGGCGAAGGCGTCTACCTGATTTCCAGCGTGCCCGTGGGCACGTATAACGTGACCATCACGGCCGGCGGCTTCAGTACGGTCGCCGTCAACCATGTGGTTGTCGCCGCAGGCAACGCAACGCCCATTCCGACGCAGAAACTCGCGCTCGGCCAGGCCGCGCAAACCGTCGAGGTTGAGGGCGGCGCGGCGGAGCTGCTGAACACCACCACGGCCCAGGGCGAAACCGTAATGGACAGCGAGCAGTTGCAGAACCTGCCCGTTAACGGCGCCTTCGATAACGTGAC
Source organism: Occallatibacter sp. (assembly GCA_035294185.1). Lineage (GTDB taxonomy): Bacteria > Acidobacteriota > Terriglobia > Terriglobales > Acidobacteriaceae > Telmatobacter. The sequence goes on from DATGLJ010000272.1 coordinate 2,030, forward strand.
GCTGGCCGTGCCCGGCGTCGTGCAGACGCACAACAACAACTTTTCCAATACCAACGGAGCCGGCTACTCGGTGAACGGCCAGCGCGGCCGCTCGAACAACTCCGAGATCGACGGCCAGTCGAACAACGACAACTCCATCGGCGGTCCGAGCTTTTTCTTCTCCAACCAGGATGCGCTCCAGGAGATCCAGGTGATCACCGACAACTGGAGCGCCCAGTACGGCCGCAACATGGGCGCCGTGGTCAACTACATCACCAGGAGCGGAACGAATAAGTTCCACGGCTCGGGCTTCGAGATGTACACCGGCTCATGGCTGTCGTCGCTGCTGCAGACTCAGAAGGACCCGCAGTTCGGCTTCTGCCCGCAGGGCGAGAATGCGAACTGCCTCAACAACCCGAACTCGCCGTTCTTCGGCCTCACTATTCCCTTCGTTCCGCGCTTTGTGCAGAACAACTGGGGCGGCACGCTGGGCGGTCCGATTCTCCGCGACAGGCTCTTCTTCTTTGGCAGCACATTCTGGTCCCACGAGTATCAATCCGGCAACACATTCACCTCGGGCGGCACATTCTTTCCCGATCCGGCCGGACTGTCTCAGTTGCAGGCGAGCTTCCCCGGCAATCCCGGAGTCGCAGCCCTGGTTCAGAACGGGCCGTATTCGGTGCCGACGGGCAATCCAACGCCGATTCCCACTACCGCCGCCAATCCCTGCGCAAACGGCTGGGCGGCCGGACCGAACGGAAGCTGCATCATGCCGGTGACCAACGGCACGACGATTGCCAACATCGAAGTCGCACAGTATAAGCGCGTCCTTCAGCAGTACACGCTCGATCAGGAGCATCTCGGCCGTCTCGACTTCCAGCTCGGCGGGCATGACCGCTTCTCTCTCCGCTATAACTACCAGAACAACCCGACCATTCCCGGGCTGTACCTGCAATCGAACGCGGCGGCGGCAGCC
>DATGLJ010000273.1:0-3823 GCA_035294185.1 Occallatibacter sp.
CCGGGGCAAAGGGGAAGAACACTGATTACTGTAACGCGCATCAGCGGCGCAGAGCCCGGCCCTTCGGGATTCATCCGGCGGATCGACCGGGCCATCGGTCAGGCGGAAGGAAGCGCGGCGGCGTTTGCCTCGCCTGCGGCCATCGCCGCCAGCGATTCACTGTAAGGCGCGCGCAGCACGCCGCGCTCGGTCACGATCGCCGTCACGTACTTTGCCGGCGTCACGTCGAAGGCCGGATTGCAGATGCCCACGCCGTGCGGCGTCAGCTGCGTGCCGGCGTGATGCGTCACCTCGCGCGCCGGCCGCTCTTCGATCGGGATAGCCTCGCCGGTCGCCGTCGCCAGGTCGATCGTGGACCACGGCGCCGCCACGTAGAACGGGATCCCGTGCTCGCGCGCCAGAATCGCCACGTTGTAGGTGCCGATCTTGTTGGCCACATCGCCATTGGCTGCAATGCGGTCTGCGCCCACCACCACGGCTTTGATTTTGCCGGCGCGCATCAGGCTGGCGGCCATGTTGTCGCAGATCACGGTGGTGGGAATCCCGTCGGCCATCAGCTCCCAGGCGGTCAGCCGCGCGCCCTGCAGAAACGGCCGCGTCTCGTCGGCGTAAACGTGGATCCGCTTGCCCTGCTCGACGGCCGCGCGGATCACGCCCAGCGCCGTTCCGTAACCGCAGGTGGCCAGCGCTCCGGCGTTGCAGTGCGTGAGCACGCCGCCCTCCGGCGGCAGCAGAGCGCCGCCATGAGCGCCCATCGCTCGGCAGGCGGCAATGTCTTCCTCATACATGGCGTGCGCCTCGGCCAGCAATTTTTCCCGGATCAGTTCGAGCGGCGCGCCGGCCGCATAGAGCCTTGCGAACAGGCGCTTCATCCGGTCAATCGCCCAGAACAGGTTCACCGCCGTCGGCCGCGTTCCGGCCAGCCGTGCGCATACCTTTTCAAACTCCGGAGCGAAATCCTCGCTCGTGCGCGCCTGGCTTCGCAGCGCGCCCAGCGCCACGCCGTAGGCTGCCGAAACCCCGATCGCCGGCGCTCCGCGAACGACCATGGTGACGATGATCTCCGCCACATCCTCGTAGGTGCCGGCCAGTACGTAGGTCTCCTCGAGCGGCAGCCTGGTCTGATCGAGAAAACGCACGCCTTCAGGGGTCCAGGTAAGCGTAGGAATCATGCAGTTCCAGTGTAAACTCCGCTGCGAACGCGGTCTCTCTGCCGGAGCAGGGAAGGAGTGGCCGCCGCGGCGCGGCATTGCCGTTTGCGGAGCTTGCGCCCGGCCCGTTGCCTCGGACCAAAATGGTTCGAAGGCCCTGTGCGGCCCAGGCAGGGAAAGATACACTGAAGCCAGTTGGAATCTCCGTGCAAGACTGCTTCATCGGATTCGCATACTCCGTTTAGAATAGCGGGGTAGCATTTTTCCGGCGGGCCGGGAACGGCATCCGATTCGTAGCCACCGGCAAAGCAGGACCAGTCGTGGCGCAGAATGGCCCGCAGAATTTATGTTTTGTTCGGGTTCGGCCTTGGGCCGTTGCCTTGGCCATCCCCCCAGTCCCCAGGGACAGAAAAGGAATTACCTTGAGCGCTATGTGGAAACCAAGCCAGTCCGGATCGATAAGCCCCAACCCAACGCCGGAGCCTCCGCGGCCGGTTACGCCAGTCCCCGCCGCCGAGCCGGCTCGCACCCAGGCTCCGGTGAGCGCCGAACAGGCCACCATCGGGAAAGGACTGTTCATCAAGGGCGAGATCTCCGGTTCGGAGTCGCTGCTTGTCGATGGCAAAGTCGAGGGCAGCATCAACCTTCCCGGCAACCGTGTCACGGTAGGCCGCAACGGCCAGGTGGCGGCTCACATCACCGCCCGCGAAGTGGTCATTCTCGGCAAAGTGCGCGGCAACGTCTCGGCCACCGATCGCGTGGACATTCGCGCCGAAGGCGCTTTGAACGGCGATGTTGCTGCGGCGCGCATCAGCATCGAGGACGGCGCCTTCTTCAAGGGCGGAATCGATATCAAGAAGCCCGATAGCGGTAAGTCTGCGAGTATGACAGCGGGCGCGCCCGAGCCGGTTAAAGTCGCCCAGTAAGGGCATTTATTCTCCTTGGTTTATTCACTCCGCTGTAAGCGCCTCTGCACGCGCAGAGGCGCTGCGGTCCTCCTTGCGGCTTTTTTGCCGTCCTTCCTCGGTCCGCGGAATCTCGTCAATCCGGTCGAGTTGCCTGAGCAGATCCTCGGGCTGAAATGGCTTCTGCAGCACCTCGAACTCCCATCCCCGGATCTGGAAGGCCTCCGCATCCGGCAGCGTTGTCTGCGCCGTAATGAACAGCACCCGGCAGCGGGGCAGCATCTGCATGATCGCCAGCGCCGCGTCCACGCCGCTCACCTCGCCCATCGCGAAGTCGCTGATCAGTACGTCGGGCCTCAGTGCCCGCGCCAGCTCCACCGCCGTTTCCCCGCTGTAGGCGGAAACTGCGTAGAACCCTCGCGCGTTCAGAATCATGGCCAGGGTATCGGCAATGATCCTCTCATCGTCGGCAATGACGACGCGTATCGGCGAATCTGTTCGGGGCATAGTCACTCCGGACAGACCCAGGGAAAGTGGAGGAAGTGTAACCCGGCGCCGATTCGCCGCAACCTGGGAATTTCCCTTGAATTTCTTCTTTTTGCGTGGAAAACGTCTTTCTCGCAGGCCGGAGATGGCAGCAAATTTGGTCCCGGGCGCAGGAAACGGTCCGGTGCGTTCTGGCCAGCGCGTTCACAGGGTGTTCATCATCCGCGCCTCGCGGTGAGGCTTGTGCCGCAGGATCGATGCCCGGCTGAGGCCTCCTGGCATTACCGCAGGCCCAGCCGTCTGAGCGCGACCCGCGGCAGCGCCGAGCCGGTCTTTTCGAGGACCGCCATCGTCAGCGGAAGCCAGACTGCGGCTCCGGCAAGCACTTCGGCCATATACATCCAGCGGACAGAGTGCGCTTTCTGTAGCGCCGTCAAAGCGCCGACGCCGCGCACCGCAAGCCAGGCCGCAACTCCACCCGCCAGCGACGCCGCCAGGCAGCGGCCCAGCTCCGCATAATCCAGGCTGGCCAGCGAGACCATGCGCCGCCGGTGCAGCAGCACGGCGATCGTGCAGGTCTGCAGGGCGATGCCGGCGTTTGATGCCACGGCCAGACCGGCAACGCCGAGCGAGCGGTAAAGCCCTGCGTACATGGGCAGCGATATTGCTGTGACGATGGTGCTGGCAATCATGGGCAGGCGCGTGTTGCCCGCCGCATAGAAAGCGCGCGCGTAGATTGCCTGCGCCGACCAAAGGAACATCGAGAGCGAGAAGATGGCGAAGTAATGCGCGCAGAGCCGGGCGTTGGCGAAGGAAAACTCTCCGCCGGCAAAGATCAGCGCAATGGCCGGCGTGGCCAGCACGATCATGGCCGAGGCCAGCAGCACGCCCAGCGCAGCCACGCGCGAAACCGAATCCGCCACCTCAGTGGCAAACTCGTAGCGGCGGTTCTGCGTCCACAGGCTGGCGAAAAACGGCAGAGAGGCCGCGCCGGTGGCCTGCGCCAGCATGGCCATGGGCGCGGTGAACACCTGCTTGGCATAGGTCATCAGCGAGACCGCGCCGCTGGTGGCGGAGGCAAAGTAGGCGATGATCCAGTTGTCGGCGGTCACCAGCGAAACCCCGGCCATCAGCGGCAGCGACAGGCGCACCCATTCGCGCAGCCCTTCGTTGCGCCAGTCGAGGATGAAGCGGTAGCGCGCGCCGGCGCGGTGCGCAAAGAGCCAGTTCAAAAAGAAGGGCCCGAAAAACGCGCCCGCAACCGTGCCCAGCGCCAGCGAG
>DATGLJ010000274.1:0-3490 GCA_035294185.1 Occallatibacter sp.
ACGTCACGATGAAATCCGCTCCGGCGCGGCGGATCGAGATCAGCGACTCCGTCATCGCCCGCTCGCGATCCAGCCAGCCGCGTTCAAACGCCGCCTGCAGCATGGAATATTCGCCCGAAACCTGGTAGGCGCCGATCGGCGCATCCACGCGCTCGCGCGCCGCGCGCACCACGTCGAGATACGGCATGGCCGGCTTCATCAGGATCATGTCCGCGCCCTCGGCCAGGTCGAGATCGATCTCCCGCATCGCCTCGCGCAGATTCGCTCCGTCCATCTGGTAGCTGCGCCGGTCGCCAAACTGCGGCGCCGAGTCGGCTGCCTCGCGGAACGGCCCGTAAAAGGCGGATGCGAACTTCGACGCGTAGCTGAGAATCGGCGTCATTGCGAAACCCGCGGCATCGAGCCCGCGACGGATCGCCGCCACGCGCCCGTCCATCATGTCGCTCGGCGCCACGACGTCGGCGCCTGCGCGCGCCTGGCTCACTGCCGTGCGCGCCAGCAATTCGAGCGTCGGGTCGTTGTCCACCTCAAAGCCCTCGCGGCCTTCGACGACTACGCCGCAGTGGCCGTGGCTGGTGTATTCGCAGAGGCAGACGTCGGCGATCAGCACCAGCTTCTTTGCGGCGCTGCACTGCCTGAGCGCGCGCAGCCCCTGCTGGACAATGCCGTTGTCGTCCCAGGCGCCCGCGCCCATGTCGTCTTTCGACTCCGGAAGCCCGAACAGCAGCAGTCCCCCGATGCCGAGCTGCGCGGCTTCTTCGGCCTCGCGCACTGCCTCATCGATCGAGAGATTGAACACGCCCGGCATCGACGCCACGGCCTTGCGCACGCCCTTGCCCGGGCACAGGAACAGCGGATAAATCAGGTCGCCCGGCTCGAGCGCGGTTTCGCGCACCAGCGCGCGCAGCCGCTCGCTCCGCCGCAGACGGCGCATCCGTATGTCAGGGAATGCCATGCCTCGATTGTATGCCTCGAAAGGCCGCCTGCACCGGCTTGCGCAGCCGCCGGCGGGCTTAGAGCTGCCGGTACAAGGTCGAGTTGCGGTAGCCGAGCAGCATTACCAGCGTCCAGATGCCGAGCGCTGTGCCCAGCGGAAAGCGGATCAGGCTGAGGATGGCCGCGATGATGGCCACAATGCGGCCCCACTGCGCATGTTCGAGCAGGCCCCATCCGGCAACCACAGCCAATGCCGAGCGGATGAGCAGCGACAGCCATGCGATGTGCATGACCGGCAGGATCCAGGCGGGCGGCGGACTGCCGTGCGCCCACGGTCCGTTTGCCCAGATCGAGGGACCGCCGAGCAGGAGCGTGCGGGCAAAACTCAAAGCCGCAAAGCCCAGCAGCAGCGACAATCCGGCGTACACAAACCAGACAACCGCCAGCGCTTTTACCCGGCTGCTGTAGTTAGCCAGTTCAAATTCGAAGCCGGGAACCGGCGGGACCGGCGGCGCAACCGGCCGTCCGCATTGCGGGCAAACAGCCTGGCCCGCCGTCAGAGCGCGACCACATCCGCTGCAATACATTTAGCCTCCAGTTGCTGCGGGCAATTGCTCATTGCAAGCCATGGTACGCGATCCAGGGCCGGTTTGTTCCCTGTCACTCTGCCGGGAGCAGGCCGGCCGCCTTTGCAGCTTTCTTACATTCTCCGTGCGAAAATCGCAATCGTGAGCAATTCGGCTCTACCCGCGACTGCGCTTGCCCCCGGCGTCCTGCTTGACCATTACCGGCTCGATGCCGCCATTGCCCGCAGCGGCATGGCCACGCTGTATCGCGCCACGGATCTGCGCACCGGCCGCGCTGTCGCCGTGAAGGTTCCGCATGCGGAGATGGAGTCCGACCCCGTGCTCGTCGAGCGCTTCCGCCGCGAGGAGCAGATCGGACAGGAACTCGACCATCCGGGCATCGTAAAGGCCTTCGCCGGCGAGGAGCGCAGCCGGCGCTACATGGTGCTGGAGTGGGTGGAGGGCCGCCTGCTGCGCGAGGTTCTCAACGAGCAGCGGCGGCTGCCCGCCGGCCGCGCCGTCGGGCTGACCATGCAGATATGCGACGCGCTCGACACAATGCACAAGCACGGCGTGGTGCATCGCGACCTGAAGCCGGAAAACATCATGGTCGGCAGCGGCGATCGCATCAAGATCATCGACTTCGGCATCGCCATGAAGGAGGACGCGCGCCGCATCACGCATACCGAGCTATCGCCGGCGCTGGGTACGCCCGACTACATTACGCCGGAACAGGTGAAGGGCCAGCGGGGCGATCAGCGCAGCGACATCTACGCGCTGGGAGTCATGCTTTACGAAATGCTCACCGGCCAGCCGCCATTTACCGGTTCCAACCCGCTGGCCGTGATGAACGAACGCCTGCTCAACGATCCCGCTCCGGCGCGCTCGCTGAATCCCGAGATCTCGCCGCAGCTGGAAGAGATCCTGCGCCGCGCACTCGAGCGCGATCCTCGCCACCGCTATGCAACGGCCGCGGAGATGGCCTGGGAGCTTGAGCACCCCGAACTGGTGGGCGTGGACGAGGGCGCGCGCGCTCAGGCGCTCCGCGGCAGACTCGCGCTCAATCGGCGCAGGCTGCTGCTCTATGGCGCGCTGGGACTTGTGCCCGTGTCGTTATTTGTAATTATGCTGCTGCTGGCGCGGCATTGAGCCTCACCGGTACGATTCGTCGCGGTGAATGACAAACTCCGGATACGCTCCGCCGCCCAGTTCGTGCAGGTCCATGCCCAGGCGCTCGCCGTCAGGGTCGACGCGGAAGGCGATGAAGCGGTTGATGAGCGCGAACAGAAGATAGACCACAGGCAGAACTACGCCGAGGAGCGCGGCGGCGCCGACCAGTTGGGCTACGAGCTGCCCGCTGGTTGCGGAAAACAGCCCCGCCGCAAAAATGCCCCACAGCCCGGCAGCGGCGTGCACGGTGATTGCTCCCGAGGGATCGTCGATCGAAAGAGCCAGCTCGAGCAGCTCGACCATCAGCGGGGTGACGATGCCGGCGACCAGCCCGGCAAAGATCGCCTTGCCCGGCGTGACCACGGCGGCGCAGCCGCTCGAAGCTACAAGTCCCGCGAGCCATCCATTGGCGCACAGGCTTGCATCCGGCTTGCCAAAGCGGAAACGCGTTACGGCAAAAGTCGCCGTCAGAGCGGCGCAGGCGGCCAGAATCGTATTCACCGCCGTCACCGGCAGAGACGCCAGCGGCGCCTGCAGCCACAGGATCGCGCCGGCCGCGTTCCAGGCCAGCCACCCCACCAGCGCCACGAAGCAGCCGAAGAGCACGTAGACCGCATTGTGGCCGGGCATGGCCGTCGACAGGCCCTCCTTGGGAAATTTGCCTCGCCGCGGCCCGGCGATCCAGACCACGGCCAGCGCGCTCAGCCCGCCAAGAACATGCACCGTAGCAGCGCCGCCGGGATCCAGAAAGCCCGCCCCCAGGCCGAAGTTCGTGGCCAATTCCGCAAGCCAGCCGCCGCTCCAGGTCCAAAAAGAGA
>DATGLJ010000275.1:0-8479 GCA_035294185.1 Occallatibacter sp.
ATACCCGCCTGCAGCGATTCTTCGGTCACCCGCAACAGCCGCGCAGCAGTGTCGTCGATCTCCCCCACCGGCACCGTGATGGCCGCATCGCCGTAGTAGCCGTCCACCACTACGCCGAAATCCACCGAAACGATATCGCCCTGCTTCAGCACCCGGCGCGGAGACGGGATGCCGTGCACCACTTCGCTGTTCACCGAGGTGCACAGCACGCACGGATATCCGTGATACCCCTTGAACGCCGCCTTTACGCCCAGTTCCTTCAGCCGCGTCTCGGCCGCTTCCTCAAGATCGAAGGTGGTGGCGCCCGGCCTCACCCGGCTGCGCACCAGCTCCAGCACCTCGCGGACCACCCGGCCCGCGCGCCGCATCTTCTCGATTTCCCGCGACGACTTCAGAACAACGGCCACAAAAATCAGCTCACCCTTGCTGCTTCTAAGGTCACGCTCCGCGCAACCGCTCTACCGTGGAGACAATGCCGGCCGCGATCACATCGATCGGCCGGTCTCCATCCACTTCCACAAAACGCCCCTGAGCCCGGTAATGCTCGATCACGGGCGCGGTGAGAGCCTCATAGGCGCGCATGCGCTCCCTGAAGATCTCCTCCGTATCGTCGGCTCGCTGGATCAGTGCCGTACCATCTATCGCGCAAAACCCTTCTCTTTCAGGAGGATTCACGTAGATGTTGTAGATCGTCTGACAGGCAGGGCACATCCTGCGCCCTGTAATCCGGCGCAGTAACTGATTATAGTTCACCCGGATCATGATCGCAATCACGGGCAGCGATTCGCCGGCCAGCCGGGCATCCAGCCAGTTTGCCTGCCCCAGCGTGCGCGGGAATCCGTCCAGAATGTAGCCGCGAGCCGTGTCCGGCTCCGTCAGCCGGATGGCCACCATATCGTTGACCATGGCGTCGGGAACCAGTTCGCCCCGGCCTATGATCTCCTTGGCAATCAGGCCCGGCGGAGTGCCCTGCTCCACATTGAAGCGCAGAATGTCTCCGGTGGAGATCTGCGGAATGCCCCAGATGCGAACCAGTTCCTTTGCCTGGGTGCCCTTGCCCGCGCCCGGAGCGCCCAGCAAAAGAATCGGGCCGGGCGCGATCTTTTTTTCCGCCGCCCGGCCAGGTTCCGCTGAACTTGCAATCGACGACATTACCAGGTTTTCCTTCCGCGTATGCGACCCGAACGCGGAGAAAAACCATCGTAGTGACGCATGATCAGCTGCGATTCGATCTGGTTGATCGTATCCATGGCTACACCCACCACGATCAGCAGCGAAGTGCCGCCAAAGTAGAAGTTCACGTTCATGCCGTGAATCATCCAGTTCGGCAGATTCTCAAAGGCATGGCCGATGAGCCAGATCTTGTCAAAGCGGATGCCCGAGATCAGGAAAGTCGGCACCATCTGCACCACAATCAGGTAAAGCGCGCCCACTAAAGTGATCCTGGTAAGGATGTCGTTGATAAAGTCCGAGGTGCGCTTGCCGGGCCGGATGCCGGGAATGAAGGAGCCCGACTTGCGGAAGTTATCGGCAATATCGTCCGGCTTCATCACGATCGAGACGTAAAAGTACGCAAAGAAAATAATGCCCAGAACGTTCAGGAACTCATACCACGGATAGCCGGGCTGCAATGCCTGCATGATGGGCTGCAGAAAACGGCTGTTCTGCACCCAGTCGACCGAGCCGAACAAAAGCGGCGCCGAAAGAATCGAACTGGCGAAGATGATCGGCATCACCCCGCCCGAGTTCACCTTAAGCGGCAGATGGCTCGACTGGCCGCCCATCAGCCGCCGGCCCACGATGCGCCGCGCGCTCTGGATGGGAATGCGCCGCTCGGCCCGCTCCACCCACACGATGAAGGCCACCACGGCAAGCATGCCGACCAGAAGCAGAATCGTGACCAGGAACGTCATCGAACCCCATGCGTCGGTTTGCACCTTATTGATCAGGTCGCCGGCCCCGCGCGGCAGACCGGCCACAATGCCGGCAAAGATCAGCAGGCTCATGCCGTTGCCGATGCCGCGGTCGGTAATCTGCTCGCCCAGCCACATGATGAACGTGGTTCCGGCCGTCAGCGTGAGAACGGTCATCAGAATAAACCCGATGCCCGGATTCAGCACCAGACCCTGCTTGGTCAGAATGGCGGCGATGCCCAGCGATTGCAGAATGCCCAGAATCACGGTCAGATAGCGGGTCCACTGCGTGATCTTCCGCCGGCCAAGCTCGCCTTCCTTCTGGATGCGCGCCAGCGGCTCATAGACCACCGTCAGCAACTGAAAGATAATCGACGCCGTGATGTACGGCATGATGCCCAGGGCAAAGATGGTCATGCGCCGCAGGTTGCCGCCGCCGAACAGGTCCATCAGCCCCAGGGCCGAGCCCGCCTGCGAGTTGAACAGCAGCTCAAGCTGCTTGGCGTTGACGCCGGGCGTGGGGATGAACGCGCCCAGACGATAGACAGCGAGAATACCCAGGGTGAACAGAACCCGCTTGCGCAGGTCCGGAATCCGGAAGATATTGAAAAACTTCTCCAGCATAGATCGAAACCTGTCTCCGGCGCCCCCGGCGCCGCTTATCGGATGGCCTTCCCCATATCTTACGGTAGTTCCTGTCCATCCTGCGCCGCAGAAGCCGGGAAAGTCTGGCTGCGCAGCCCCGTCCTACCGAAGGATTCAGGGGTCAGGCGGCAGCGATCAGTCAAAAGCCGGACGAGCAGCCCGAAAAACTGACCACTGAAACCTGACCCCTGATCCCTGAAAGCTCTTCTTAAGCTGCCGAGCCGCCCGGCACGATCGCCTTGCCGCCGGCCTTCTCAATCTTCTCGGCCGCCGACTTCGAAAACCTGTGCGCATGCACCGTGACGGCGCTCTTCAGCTCGCCCGAGCCGAGGACCTTGATCAGAGCCTTCCTGCTCGAAGCCAGACCCAGCCTGACGTAATCGTCGAGGGCAATCTCCTTGATGCCCGAAGCCGCAGCCAGCGCGGCAATGCGGTCGAGGTTCACAATCGTGTACTCGGTGCGGAAGATATTGGTGAAGCCGCGCTTGGGCAGGCGGCGGTGCAGCGGCATCTGGCCGCCTTCGAAGCCGCGCATCAGGCTCGAGCCCGAACGCGATCCCTGGCCCTTGTGGCCGCGGGTCGAAGTCTTGCCCATGCCCGAGCCCATGCCGCGTCCCACGCGCTTGCGCGGAGCATTGGCCTTCTTCGGCGCCCGCAGATTCGATAGATTCCTTGCCATAGTTCTCCCTCGCTGTAACGCCGGGAACCTTGCCCGCAGGCAGCCCCGACTCGCGTCTGTTGAGCCCTGAAGCTCCTGCTTACTCGACGATCCTGACCAGGTGCGGGATCGCCTTCACCATGCCGCGCACCGCGTCGGTGTCCTCGCGCTCGACAATCTGATTGAGCCGGGTGAACCCCAGGCCCTTGACCACCAGCTTGTGCTTGGTGGGCGTGGCGATCGCCGAACGGTAATACTGGATGCGAATCTTGCTCGGGGTGGTCTTCTTCGCGGCCGCCATCAGAGTTCCTCCACCTGTTTGCCGCGCGTCGAGGCCACTTCAGCCTTGTCGCGGAGCTGGGTCAGCGCGTCGAATGTCGCCTTGATCACGTTGTGCGGGTTCGGCGAGCCGATGCTCTTGGTGAGCACGTTCTGCACGCCCGCCGAAGTCATCACCGCGCGCACCGCGCCGCCGGCGATCACGCCCGTGCCTTCCGGCGCCGGCTTGAGCAGCACCTGGCCCGAACCGAACCGGCCCAGAACCTGATGCGGGATGGTCGTCTCGGTCAGGTTGACCTTCACCAGGTTCTTCTTGGCGCTCTCGATTCCCTTGCGAATCGCCTGGGGAACCTCCTTGGCCTTGCCCGATCCGTAGCCCACCACGCCCGAGCCGGCGTCGCCCACCACAACCAGCGCGGCGAACGACATATTCTTGCCGCCCTTCACCACCTTGGTCACGCGGTTGATGGCCACCACCTGGTCCTTCAGGTTGTACTGGTTGGCGTCGAGTTTCTTTTTCACCGTCGTCATGCCTGTTCTGTCCTTCCAGCCCGCCCTTCGGCAGGCTGCGGAAAACCTTCCCCTGCTGTCCTGCACTCCAAAGAGCGCAGATTAAAACTCCAGCCCGGCCTCGCGCGCCGCATCGGCCAGCGCCTTCACGCGCCCGTGATAGAGGTAGCCGCCGCGATCGAAGACCACGCGCCGGATGCCCTTGGCCACGGCGGCCTCGGCCACTGTCTTGCCGATCTGCCTGGCCGCGGCCACGTTGCCGCCGTTCTTCAGCTTGATGGTCGAGGCCGAAACCAGCGTAACGCCCCTCTGGTCGTCGATCACCTGCGCGTAGATATGGTTGAGCGAGCGGTACACGTTCAGCCGCGGCCGCTCGGCCGTGCCCGACAGCTTCTCGCGGATGCGCGAGTGGATCCGCTTGCGGATCTCGTTTCTCTTGGTCTGCGTAATCATCGTTTTCTCTCACCTGACGGCGGGGCCGCCCTGCAGCCCCGTTCGGTTATTTCGCGCCCGTCTTGCCGGCCTTCTTCTTCAGCTTCTCGTCCGAGTAGCGCACGCCCTTGTTCTTGTAGGGATCGGGCTTGCGCAGCGCGCGCATATCGGCCGCAACCTGGCCCACTTTCTGCCGGTCGATGCCGCTCACCGTCAGATGCGTCTGCTTGGGATCGATCGCAACTTCGATGCCGGAAGGAAGCGGAAACTCGATCGGGTGCGAGTAGCCCAGCGTGAACACCACGGTGTTTTTGCCCTTCATCTCGGCGCGGTAGCCGATGCCGACGATATCCAGCTCCTTCTTCCAGCCCTGCGTGACGCCCTGCACGGCGTTGTGGATCAGCGCGCGGGTCAGCCCGTGCACGGCGGCCTTGTCGTCGCTCGCGCGCTCGACCAGAAGATGCCCGTCGGCGGTGCGCAGCGTGATGCCCTCGGCAATCCTCGCCGCGACCTTGCCCTTCGGCCCTTCGACCAGAACCGTGTTGCCTTCAACCTTGTACTTCACGCTGCTCGGCAGCGGAATCGGCTTCTTTCCAATACGCGACATGGCTCAAATTCCTTGTTGGCTTGCGAGTCCCGACGAGACCATCGTTCCACTGCAGCCGATGAGAAAACCTTCCGGTCTCCTCGAGCGTTCACCTTGAGGCAAGCCGCAGGCGATTGCCTGCACGGCCAGCCCTACCACACTTCGCAGAGCAGCTCGCCGCCTACGCCTTCGCGGCGGGCCTGACGGCCGGTCATCACGCCCTTGGGCGTGGTGAGAATCGAGATGCCCAGGCCGCCCTGCACGCGCTTGATCTCGTCGCGGCCCACGTACACCCGGCAGCCGGGGCGCGAGATGCGGGCCAGATCGCGGATCGCCGCTTCCGTCCCGCCGTACTTCAGGTACACGCGCAGGATCAGCTTGCCGTCCTCTTCCTGGGTCTTGTAGTTCGAAATGTAGCCCTCTTCCTTGAGAATGCGGGCAATCTCGGTCTTCAGCTTTGAAGCCGGCACATCCAGCTTCTGGTGGCGCGCCCGGATCGCATTCCGGATCCGCGCCAGAAAATCCGCTACTGGGTCGGTCAGACTCATTCCTTCTCCTTCATTCCCCGTTCGTCCGCCCGCGGGCGGAAACCAGCGGGAATGGTTAAAAGCCAGGGACAGGAAGAGGGACCAGAATCAGGAATTGAATTTTGGTTCTGCCGCAGTCGCCCGATCCAGCCCGGGCAACGGTTCCCTTTTCTCTGCTCCCTGGTCCCTGCCCTTCTACCAGCTCGACTTGTTCACGCCCGGAATCTCGCCCTTGAGAGCCAGAGCCCGGAAACACAGGCGGCAGATGCCAAACTTGCGCAGAAACCCGCGCGGCCGCCCGCAGAGCTGGCAGCGGTTGTGCTTGCGGCAGCTGAACTTCGGCTTCCGCGCGTCCTTCACCCGTTTTGCAGTGGTTGCCATAAATCCTCTTTATGCCCCTTGCCGGAAGGGCATGCCGAAGTGGCGCAGCAGCGCGCGCGCTTGGTTGTCGTCCCGGGCGGTGGTCACAATCGTAATGTTCATGCCCTTCAGCTTCTCCACCTTGGAGTAATCGATCTCCGGGAAGATGAGCTGATCGCGCAGGCCGAGCGTGTAGTTGCCGCGGCCGTCGAAGCTCCTGGTCGAAACGCCGCGGAAATCGCGAACGCGCGGCAGGGCGATCGAGATCAGCCGGTCCAGGAACTCGTAGGCGCGGTCGGAGCGCAGCGTCACCATGGCCCCGATCGACATGCCGGCGCGCACCTTGAAAGCCGCAATCGACTTCTTGGCCTTGGTGGTCACCGGCTTCTGGCCGGCAATCGCCGCCAGATCGGCCACCAGCGGGTCAAGCAGCTTGTTGTTCTGCGTCGCCTCGCCCAGGCCCATGTTGATTACGATCTTCTCGAGCCTCGGTACCGCCATCGGGTTCTCGAGACCCAGCTCCTTCTGGAGCGCCTGCTTGATCTCTTTCTGGTACTTCTCTTTCAGCCTTGCCGCCATCTCGTCTCTGCTCTCTTTCTTCCGATCCTCGGAGTGGGCCCGGGCCCGTTTACCGTTCCGGAAGGGACTGGCCGTCCAGGCGGAGGCGCTTGGCGCGTACCTGGATGGCCCTCATATCTCTTCTTTACTTCTTCGTCGGCAGCTCCGACCCGCACTTCTTGCACACCCGCACGCGCGCCTCTCCCACCGTCTTGCGTCCCACGCGCGTAGGCCCGCAGCTGGGGCAGACCAGCGCCACATTCGACACATTGATCGGCGATTCCTGCTCGGCGATGCCGCCCTGCGTACGCTGCCCGGTCTTGGACGAAACCGTCTTCTTGACCACGCGCACGTGCTCGACCAGAACCGTTCCCTTGTCTGGCATGGCGCGCAGCACGCGCCCGCGCTTTCCGCGGTCGGAACCCGTCAGCACCTCGACCGTATCATTGCGATGAATCAACATACTCGGCATCTTTTTCCCCAAATCGGAATCGCAGGCTTCAGGCCAGCGCCTGGCCCCTCAGTCCCGTCGCTCGTCCCTTGCCATCACACCACTTCCGGCGCCAGCGAGACGATTTTCAGAAACTTCTTCTCGCGCAGCTCGCGGGCCACCGGTCCGAATACGCGCGTGCCCACCGGCTCGTGATCGTCGCCGATCACCACGGCCGCATTCTCGTCGAACCGGATATAGGTTCCATCGCGGCGCCGGTGCTCCTTGCGCGTGCGCACGATAACAGCCTTCACCACCTTGCCCTTCTTCACCGTGCCGTCGGGCGAGGCTTCCTTGACCGCCGCCGTCACCACGTCGCCCAGGCCAGCCTTCACGCCCAGCCCGCCGCCCAGCGGCAGAATCACCTGCAGCTTGCGCGCGCCGGAGTTATCGGCCACCGCGAGCATGGTTCTCATTTGTACTGCCATGATCTTCTCTCCCCGCCGGTCGAACTAGTTGGTCAAACTGCCGGACCGGCTTGCGCTACTGCACCGGCTCGTGGGCCGTGTCCTCCACCTGCGTAAGCGTCGAACGGCGCACAATCTCTTCGAGCGACCAGCGCTTCAGCTTGCTCAGCGGCCGCGTCTCGCGAATGCGCACCATGTCGCCCAGCCGCGCCGAGTTCTGTTCGTCGTGCGCGTAAAATTTCTTCGTCGAGCGCACGATGCGCTTGTACTTCGGGTGCGCCTTGCGCATCTCCACAGCCACCACGATGGTCTTCTGCATCTTGGTCGAGACCACCTGGCCGACCTTCTCGTTGCGCCTCGACGCGGGCGCCTGCTGATTCTCTGCCGCCGTCATTTACGGGCTCCCTTCGCCTTTTCCGCCTTGGCTGCCGCCTTCGGCCCGGCCTCCGCCGCCTTTTCCGCCGCCGGCCTGCGCGTCCGCTTCGGCTTCTCCGCTGCGGGCGCCGCCTCGGCCTTCGCTGCCTTCGTGTCCTTTGCTTCCTTCGCTTCGCCCTGCAGCTCTCTGTTGATGCCCAGCTCGCGCTCGCGGGCCACGGTCTTGATCTGCGCAATCTCCTTGCGCAGCTGGCGAAGCTTTTTCACGCCGTCGTTCTGGCCCATCGACACCTGGAAGCGCAGCCGGAACAGTTGCTCGGCCGTCGTCTTCTCGTGGTGCGTGAGCTCTTCGCTGCTCAAACTACGAATCTTCTGGAGTTCCATTATCCTTAGCTCCTGGCTTGCGGCCCGCAACCGCCGGCCATATCCCTGCCGGGGAAGCTGCGCGGCCATGCCGCTAGGCTTGTGCTGCGTTCTACGCCTCGGCGGCCGCCTTCTCGACACCCGGCCGCTGCACGAACTTGGTCTTCAGCGGCAGCTTATTGGCGGCCAGGCGCATCGCCTCCTGGGCCACATTCGGCGCCACCCCTTCCATCTCGAAGAGGATCTTGCCCGGCCGCACGACCGCCACCCAGTGGTCGAGCGCGCCCTTGCCCGAGCCCATTCGGACTTCGGCCGGCTTCTTGGTAATCGGCTTGTCCGGAAACAGCCGCAGCCAAACCTTGCCTCCACGCTTGAT
>DATGLJ010000276.1:0-3998 GCA_035294185.1 Occallatibacter sp.
AGGATGCGGCGCAGCGTGACTGCGACATCGTCAATGTAGTTCATCAGGCGAATGGCTTCTCCGGAAAGCGGCATGGGGACCTCAGAAAAATAGCGTTCCGGTCCCATTGTAGGCGGTAAAGCGCGGCCAGGGAAATCGGCCGGCCGGCGAGGGCAGAAAGCGATCGAAACGATTGAAGCTGCGCCGCAAAGAGCCGCAGGGGCAGTGCGCAGGTCGGGCCTGAGAGGTATTGAAAGTTGAGGATAGTGCCGCGCGAACGCAATCGCCGCGCCGGCATCTGTGAAACAGGGAAGTGCTTTTATCCGGCGCTTGGCTTGCCCGGCGGAATGTCCGCGCCGGCTGTCCGGCCTTGCATTTCCTGCCTCGGGTGCGGTATTTTACTAACTGGTTAGTTAATTACATGTCCCGCCCGACCGCAAACCATCCCGACACCGGCCAATCCGCCGACCGCGCAGCCGAAACGCGCGGGCGGATTCTCGAGGCTGCGCTGCGCGAATTCAGCGCCAACGGCCTGGCGGGCGCGCGCACCGAGCAGATCGCGGCCGCGGCCGGCGTCAACAAGGCGCTGCTTTATTACTACTTTGCCGGCAAGGAAAAGCTTTATCAGGCCGCGCTGGAGCTGGCGGCTGCGCGCGTGAGGGAAAGCGCCATGGCGGCGATCTTGCGCGATGCCACGCCGGGCGAGCGGCTGTTGCGCGCGGCTCTCAATCACTTCGACCGCATTCTTACCCAGCGCGATTTTCAGATTCTTATGCAGCGCGAGATGATGCGCCTGCGCAGCGGCGAAGAGGGCGCCCTGCATGTGCTGGTGGATCGCGTCTTCAAGCCGCTTCAAGACATGTTCGAATCCATGGTCAAAGAGGGCATCGCTAGCGGCGAGCTGATCGCAGCCGATTGGCTGCAGATGGTGCTGGCGGCTCTCGGGGCAAATGTCTTCTACTTCCTCAGCGCGCCTGTCTGGCAGCTGGTCCTCGGGTTCGACCCTCTTGACGCCAGGGCGCTGCGCCGGCGGCGCGTGGCTTTGGTGGAGTTTCTCGGCCAGACGGTTTTTCTTGATCGCAGCCGCGGCGCGGAGCTGGCTGCCCGGGTGCTGGCCGACACGCCCGCGCCTTCCGCCAGGGAACTGAAAAAATTTGAGGTGAAGAGCAAGTGAGTGCACGGAATCGCGTTTTTCTCATCCTCGGAATTCTGGCGGCTGGCTCCCTGGTCTGGTATCTGGCCACGGTTCCGCGCAGCAATGAGCTGCAACTGATCGGCACGGTCGACGCTAACGAAGTCATCGTCAGCTCCAGGATTCCGGGCCGGATCCAGACCCTTACCGTGAGGGAAGGCGACGCCGTCAAGGCCGGTCAGCTGATAGCCACGATCGAGAGCGATGATCTGGCGGCAGCCCTGCAGGCCGCCGAAGCGACCGCCGCCAGCGACAAATGGCGGTTGAGCGAAGCGCAGGAAACCGAGCGCCAGAACCGCGGCGAAACGGCAAGCGCCACCGCCTCGGCCGAAGCGCAGGTAAAGGCGGCGCAGGCCACGCTCGATCAGGCAAAGGCGCAGCTCGCCCACCAGCGGGCCGACACCAGCCGCATCGTCGCCCTGGCGGCGCAGGGCATTATGAGCGAGCAGGCCAAGGATGAGGCTGTCACCAGCCTGCAGGCCGCCGAAGCAGCCGTCAATACCGCGCAGGGAAATCTGGCCGCCGCCCAGGCCAATCTGCGGCAGGCGCAGGCTCATGAACTCCTGGCTGCGGTTTCGGCTCGCTCCGTCAATGAGTCGCGCGACGCTGCCGCCAACGCCCGCGCGCTCGCCGCCGAGGCGCGCATCGAGCAGAGCTATGCGGAAATCACAGCGCCAGTCGACGGCATTGTCAATGTCTGGGCCGCGCGCCAGGGCGAGGTGGTCAGCGCGGGCACGCCCATTGTCACCATCATGGATCTTTCGCAGACCTGGGTCTACGCACCGCTGCCGGAAACCTACGCCGACAATGTGAAACTGGGCGACAGCCTGCGCGTGGTCATGCCCAGCGGCGCAACCCTCCGGGGCAAGGTGATCGCCAAGATGACCGAAGCCGATTTTGCCACGCAGCGCGACGTAAGCCGCAGCAAGCGCGACATCAGGACCGTGCAGCTCAAGCTGCTCATCCCCAACCCCGGCGAAGCATACGTGCCCGGCATGACGGCCGAAGTGTACGTGCCGGAAAACAAACTGGGGAAGCAATGAACACGACTGCGCAAATCCGGCTGCCGGGCGAAAACGGCGATCGCCGCTCCGTCGGGCCCGCCATCGCCGTCGAGAACATCGTCAAGCGCTACGGGAACTTCGAGGCCGTCAAGGGCATCACCTTCCGCGTAGCCGAGGGCGAGATCTTCGGGCTGCTCGGTCCCAACGGCGCCGGCAAAAGCACGCTCATCCGCATGATGACCACGCTGATTCCGGTTACCGCGGGCCGCGCACTGGTCGGCGGCCACGACGTAACAAAAGAGCCCGACGACGTGCGGCGCATGATCGGCGTCATCCCCCAGGCGCTTACCAGCGATCCGGACCTCACCGTCGAGGAAAACCTGCTGATTTACGCCAAGCTCTACAGCGTGCCGCGCGCGCAGCGCGAGAAAAACATCGCCGACGTTCTCGAAGCCGTCGACCTGACCAAATGGCGCGGCGCGCAAACCAAAACGCTCTCCGGAGGCATGCGCCGGCGGCTGGAAATCGCCCGCGGCCTGGTCCACGATCCGCGCATCTTCTTTCTCGACGAGCCCACTACCGGACTCGATCCGGTCTCGCGCATCGCCGTCTGGGAGATGCTCAACAACCTCAAGGCCTCGCGCAATCTCACCATTCTGCTTACCACGCATTACATGGAAGAGGCCGACAAGCTCTGCGACCGCATCGCTATTGTCGACCACGGTAAGCTTGTCGCGCTGGGCACGCCCACCGAACTGAAGAACAGCGTGGCCGGAGCCAACGTGGTCGAGGTGCAGTTCGATCGCGAGGCGCCCGACTGGAAAGAGCGGCTGGAGAAACTCGAAGGCGTCACCAGCGTGCAGCCGGAAAGCGCCGGGTTCTATCGCGTGCTGAGCACTTCCGGATCCAAAACTACGCTCGATCTGGTGCACATGGCTGCGGAGCTGGGCGTCACTCTCGCTTCGCTCAGCGTGCAGAACACTACGCTGGACGATGTTTTTGTCCACTACACGGGCCGGCAGCTCCGCGACGAGCAGGTGAAGGCCGTCTTCACCATGCCGCCGCGGCCGGGAGCACAGCCATGAACAGAATGTGGGCGATTGTGGAACGCGAGATGCGGAAGTTCTTCCGCTCTCCGATGCTCATGATCATGAGCATGATGCTGCCTCTGGTGCAGCTCGTCATCCTGGGCAACGCCTTCGGCGGCAAAATCACCAACGCGCGCGTGGGCGTGGTGGACTACGACCATGGGCCGCAGGCAGTCAAAGTGCGCGAGGCCTTCGATGCTGTGGCGGCGACCATCAAGACCTTCCGGACCATCGACTATCCCGACGAGCGAACCGCTCAGGAGGCCGTCCACACCGGAAAATTGGATGCGGCCGTCGTGATTCCCGCTCAGTACTCGCGGCGCGTCTACGCGCAGGATCGCCCGAAAATCGGGCTTGTTGTCGACAATTCCGATCAGTTTGTCTCCGGCAGCATCGAGACCGAGATGCAGTCGCTGGTCGACGCCCTTAATGCACCGCTCATCCCCGACCCTATCGACAAGCAGATCGGGCTCGACGTTGTCGAGCTGTTTCCCTACATCAACTACATGAAGTTCCTGCTCTCCGGCTCGATTGCGCTGGCCATGTATGTCTCGGTGATGATCGGCGGCGGAATGCTCTATATCGACGACAAGGCCCGCGGCGTGCACGAGGGCTATCTGGTCACGCCCATCACCCGCCTCGAGCTGGTTATGGGTCTTAATATTGCCGGCGCTATCAAAGCTGTTCTGGCTGGCATTTCGCTGGCTGTCATCGGATCGCTGATGGCCGGACTCG
>DATGLJ010000277.1:0-5859 GCA_035294185.1 Occallatibacter sp.
CGGTCCTGCCGAGCTTCGTCCCCTCACGCTCTCGCCCGGCTACGTGCAGACCGCCGAGGGCTCCGTTCTGGTCACGCTGGGCAACACCCGGGTGCTGACCTGCGCCACCATCGAAAACAGCGTCCCCGGCTGGCTGCGCAACGCCGGCCGCGGCTGGGTGACGGCCGAATACTCCATGCTGCCCCGCTCCACCGTCACCCGCACGCCGCGCGAGAGCGAGAGGGGCAGGATCGGCGGCCGGACACACGAGATTCAAAGGCTCATCGGCCGCAGCCTGCGCTCGGCGGTCGATCTGCAGGCTCTCGGCGAGCGCACCGTCATCCTCGACTGCGACGTGATTCAGGCCGACGGCGGCACGCGCACCGCCGCCATCACCGGCGCGGCTGTGGCCCTGGCGCTGGCGCTCGACGCGCTGGTCAGGGCGGGCACGCTCAGGCAGTCACCGCTCAGGCAGCTCGTCGCGGCCACATCCGTCGGCATCGTCGAGGGCACGCCGCTGCTCGATCTCTGCTACGAAGAGGATTCGCAGGCCGAAGTGGACATGAACGTGGTGATGACCGCCGACGGCGGCCTCATCGAAACCCAGGCGACGGCCGAGCGGGGAAGCTACACGCGGGCGCAGCTGAACAGCCTCATCGACCTGGCCGAAGCGGGACTGAAGAAGATCTTCGCCGCGCAGCGGGCGGTCCTTGAAAGCGGCCAACCGGCAGGTTAACGCGCCGGCGCGCTTCTGGCCGCCGGCCACAACGCATATCATGCGGGCCAGTTGATCCTGGTGCGGCGGCTGCTGGGCGCGCGGGAATAGACGGCAGGATCGGGCATCGCAAAAAAACAGCGGCGGGATGAGAACCGATCCCGCCGCTCTGCTCCTGCCTGAAAGCTGTGGATATCGAAATGCACGGGCCTCGATGTGCGCAAGCGCCGCCGATCCGTTCAACTCGACTTACTTCGCCGCCAGCTCCCGCAGCACATACTGCAGAATCCCGCCGTGCTGGTAGTAGAGAATCTCCTGCGGCGTGTCGATGCGCACGCGCGCCTCGAAGGTTTTTTCCCTGCCGTCGGCGGCCGTAGCCACAACCGTCACCATGCGTCCATTTGCGAACTTGCCGCCAAGCTTCTCCCTGAAGCCGACGATATCGTAGGTCTCTTCGCCCGTCAGGCCCAGAGACTCGGCATTTTTGCCTGCCTCGAACTCGAGCGGCAGAATGCCCATCCCCACCAGATTCGACCGGTGAATGCGCTCGTAGCTTTCGGCAATCACCGCGCGCACGCCCAGGAGCTTCGGACCCTTGGCCGCCCAGTCGCGCGACGAGCCCGAGCCGTACTCCTTGCCCGCGATCACGATCAGCGGGACCTTGCGGTCGGCGTACTTTTGGGAGGCGTCAAAGATGCTCATGACCTCGCCCTCGGGCAAGAGGCGCGTCACGCCGCCCTCGGTGCCCGGCGCAAGCCTGTTGCGCAGCCGCACATTGGCGAAGGTGCCGCGGACCATGACTTCGTGATTGCCGCGCCGCGAGCCGTAGCTGTTGAAGTCGGCCGGCTTGACGCCGTGCTCGGCGAGATATTTCCCTGCCGGCCCATTGGCCTTGATCGAGCCGGCCGGAGAGATATGGTCGGTGGTCACCGAATCGCCCAGCAGCGCCAGCACGCGCGCGCCCACGATGTCCTCGACCGGCGCCGGCGTCCTGCTCATGCCGTCGAAGTACGGCGCCCGCCTGATGTAGGTCGAGTCCGGCTCCCACCGGTACACATCGCCCGTGGGGAAGCTCAGCCCCTGCCAGTTCGCGTCGCCCTGGGCCACGGTCGCGTACTCGCGGCGGAAGCCCTCGCTGTTGACGCTCTTCTCGATCGCCTCGGCAACCTCCTGCTGCGTCGGCCAGATATCGCGCAGGAATACCGGCCTGCCGTCCTTATCCCTGCCCAGCGGATCGGATTCGAAGTTGTGGCCGATCCTGCCGGCCAGGGCGTAAGCGACGACCAGCGGCGGGCTCATCAGGTAGTTGGCGCGCACGTCCACGTTGACCCGGCCTTCAAAGTTGCGGTTGCCGCTCAGCACGCTTACGGCCACCAGCCCGTGCTCGTCGATGCTCTTTGAAACATCGGCCGGCAGCGGACCGGAGTTGCCGATGCACGTCGTGCATCCGTAACCGACCACATTGAAGCGCAGCTTTTCGAGATACGGCAGCAGGCCCGATTTTTCGTAGTAATCCGTCACCACGCGCGAGCCCGGCGCGAGCGAGGTCTTCACCCACGGCGGGACGCTCAATCCGCGCTCTACTGCCTTCTTCGCCAGAATCCCCGCGGCGATCATCACCGAAGGATTCGAGGTATTGGTGCAGCTCGTAATCGCAGCAATCACCACCGAGCCATGATCGAGGTACGGATCGGGATCGACGTTGAAGCGCTCCTTGACCGTCGTGGTCACGGCGCCGGTCGTAAAGGTTTGTTCAGACTTCGCCAGGGGATTCGATGGGCCCTCGTTGTCCTCGGCAACGGCCGCGTCGACGACCGCGCTGCGCTCCCACGCAACCGCCGTACGCGTACCGAGCGGCTTGGCCGTGGGCGCCAGCAGCGAAGGCAACTGCTGCGCGAAGTTGGCCGCCGCATCCTTCAGCAGCACGCGATCCTGAGGCCGCCTGGGCCCGGCCACGCTCGGCTCAACCGTGGAAAGATCCAGCTCCAGCGTCGCCGAATACTCGGCCTCGGCCGCGTCCGCCGTGTGGAACAGCCCCTGCTCCCTGTAATAAGCCTCGACCAGCGCAATCTGCTCTTCGCTGCGGCCGGTCAGCCGCAGGTAGCGCAGCGTCTCGGCGTCCACCGGGAAGATGCCGCAGGTCGCGCCATACTCGGGAGCCATGTTGGCGATGGTCGCGCGATCGGCCAGCGGCAGTTGCGCCAGGCCGCTGCCGTAAAATTCCACGAATTTACCGACGACGCCCAGCTTGCGCAGCGCCTGCGTCACCGTCAGCACCAGGTCGGTCGCCGTCGCGCCCTCGCGCAGCCTGCCGGTGAGCTTGTAACCGACGACCTGCGGGACCAGCATGGAAACCGGCTGGCCCAGCATCGCGGCCTCGGCCTCGATGCCGCCCACGCCCCAGCCCAGCACGCCCAGGCCATTGATCATCGTGGTGTGCGAGTCGGTGCCGACCAGCGTATCCGGATACGCAACCGTCTCGCCGTCGCTCTCCGCGGTGAACACCACGCGCGCCAGGTACTCGAGGTTGACCTGATGGCAGATGCCCATCCCCGGCGGCACGGCGGAAAAATTGCGGAACGCCGACTGGCCCCACTTGAGGAAGGCGTAGCGCTCGCGGTTGCGCTGAAACTCGAGCAGCGAATTGGCGTTATACGCCTGCGGCGTGCCGTATTCATCCACCTGCACCGAGTGGTCGATCACCAGCTCGGCCGGAACCAGCGGGTTCACGCGCTGCGGATCGCCGCCGAGCGTCCTGATGGCGTCACGCATCGCGGCCAGATCCACCACGGCGGGGACGCCGGTGAAATCCTGCATCAGCACGCGCGCCGGCATGTAGGCGATCTCGCGGCTGGGTTCGGCCTTCGGGTCCCACGCCGCCAGAAACTCGATATCTGCGGCCGTCACGTTGACGCCGTCTTCGCGGCGCAGCAGGTTTTCAAGAAGAATCTTCAGGCTGAAAGGCAGCCGGCTCAGATTAAAGCCGCGGCTGGCAAGCGCCGGCAGCCGGTAAATGGTGTATTTCTTGCTGCCGGAGGTCAACACGGCACGGCTTGCGAAGCTGTTCATCTTGGAGGTCCTCTCTCCGCCAGGCGGCGGATTTTTTCTTTTGGTCCTGGTCAATACCGGCGGCCGGGCGCGCAGGCCGGCGGAGCGCACCAGGCGCCCTGGTGCGAAACAGATGCTGTCGAGATCAGATTATTCGGAGAACGGGATCACCGTCCACGGTCGTGGCGGCCGCGCCGGAAGCGCTTGAGCAGGGGCGAAACGGATTGGAAAAAGGCTTCGCGCATAACTCCCTGTTCAGAATTTTATCGCTGCCCGACGCCGGAACAAAGCGCGAATTGCACCGCGCTCATTCCCCGCCAAAATCCCTGTACCGCTCCAGCACATCCCGCTGCGTGATCACGCCTTCCAGCTTGTGCAGCTCGGCGCGATTGACGACCGGCACCAGCGGCCAGCGGTCCACGTACCGGAGCGCCGTCTCCAGCGGCAGGTCGGGGTGCAGCGAGGGCACGGCATCGGAGCTGAGCACCGATTCGACCATCTGCGTACCGCGTCCCTCCGCCACCAGCTCCCTGATCTCGGCCTTCGAAATACTGCTCCAGCCCGAGGGCCTGAGCCGCACCAGCAGCACGTCGCGCCTGGCCTGCGCGCTCAGCCGCAGCGCCCGCTCCAGGTTGTCCTCGGCGTTCAGCACCGGGTCGGAGGGCGGCTGCATGGCGTCTTCCACCCGCAGGATGCTCTCTTCGCGCTGCTCCTCCATCGACGGCAGCTCCAGCCCTTCCTGGCGGCTCAGCGCGTCGAAGATGGCCGTGGGCTGCAGCGTGCGCGAGATGAAATAGGCGAAGGTATTGGCCACGATCACGGGTACGATGATCGAATAATTGCCGCTGACCTCGAGCACCATGAAGACCGAGGTCATCGGAACGCGCAGAAAGCCGGCAAAGAGCACGCCCATGCCCACCAGCGCGAAGGTTCCCGGCGACCAGCTCAGGTGCGGATAGAGCGCGTGCTCTGCGCCGCCGGCGGCCGCGCCCAGCATGGCGCCGATGAACAGCGTGGGGGCGAACATGCCGCCCGGCGTGCCGCTCACAAACGAAACCAGCGTGGCCACAATCTTCAGCAGCGCCAGGACGGCCAGAAACTGCCAGGTGAACTGGCCGTGCATGGCCTCGTCGATGCAGGTGTAGCCTGCGCCCATCACCTGCGGCGCGCCCAGCAGGGCGATCGTACCGATCAGCAGGCCCGCAGCAGCCGGCTGCAGGTACTGCGTCCACTGGCTCATCTGGCGGAAGCGCGGGCGCAACTGCTCGATGCCGGCCGCGAACGCCACCGAGGCGAACCCGCCGGCGATGCCCAGAATCGAGTACGCAATCAGCTCCGCCGGCTGTATCTGCTCAATGGGCGGAATGCGGAACATCGACTCCGAGCCGAGAAACCAGCGCATCACCACCACGCTCGAAACCGCCGACAACACCACCGAGCCGAGAATGCCCGCCGTCCAGCGGCCGATGACCTCCTCGATCACAAACAGCACAGCCGAAATCGGCGCATTGAACGCTGCCGCCAGCCCGGCAGCCGCGCCAACCGGCGCGATCAGGCGCATCCTGTCGCGCGAAAGCCGGAGCCGGCGTCCGATGGCCGAAGCCAGGCTGGCGCCGATCTGCAGCGACGGATCCTCGGGGCCAAGCGACTGGCCCGACCCGATGGCCAGAGCCGCAGTGATGAACTTGCCCACCGCGGTGCGCAGCGGAATGTAGCCGTTGTAGATGTACAGCGCGGCTTTGGTCTGGTTGACGCCGCTGCCGCGCGCCCTGGGGAAGAAATGAATGACCAGTACTGCGATCGCCAGGCCGGTGAGCGACGGAGCCAGCAGCAGCCGCAGCCTCGACGGCTCGGGATTCGAGCCGAGCAGCGCTATGCTGCACCAGTCGATGGCATACCGGAAGCAGACCACGGAAAGGCCGGCGAAGACGCCGATGAACACCGACAAAATGAGGAAGAAGCGGTCTTCGCGGAATACGGAGCGCCACACCACGCCGGGCGTGAAACCGTCGCGGGGGACTGCCTCCTCGACATGCGCTGCTTCCGCAAGCGCTACCTGCTGTAATTGCGGATCCGTGCTCAGCTCAGTCCTCCTCGTGCAGGCTGGAGATCAGAAG
>DATGLJ010000278.1:0-21163 GCA_035294185.1 Occallatibacter sp.
GGCGGAATTCTGGTGGAGTACTCCGGCAGTTTCTGTTCCGCAGCCGAGCGTGACGATGTGCAGAACTTCTACACTGCGCATCCGGTAGAGGCGGCGGACGTATCGCTCAGGCGCGCAGTGGAGCACATGAACGGGTGCATCGAGCTGCGCTCTGTGCAGGGCGGGAATCTGAAGCAGTGGCTCGAACAACAGCCGGGGATGTGAAAGCGGCGGACCTGAAAGAGCCTTTGCGACTCTCCTGACGCTCCGGGAGAACGTTCCCGGGCTTGTTTCGCAGCGCGTAAAATCCGGGCCTGACGTGTTTGGCGCCTCAGGGCTCGGCGACCTGGGCGGTCTGGCTCTGGTGCGCTACGGGAAAGTAGCCGGTGCGAGTGCGAACTTCGAGCTTGCCCATGCCCCTGGCGTGGGCTACCACTTCCACATGGCGGAAACCCGGGATGGTCATCGGCTTGGTGGAGCGGTAGCCGAGGGTGTACTGCGTGCGAATGTCGCGCGCCACCTCGGCGGCGATCTGGTCCACCTGCTCGATATTTTTCGGGAAGAAGGCCATGCCGCCGGTCTCGCTCGAGAGCAGTTCCAGAGCACGGCGGGCGCGGCGGGCTTCTCCGCGGTCCATCTCGTCGCCAAAGAGCAGGCCAATCGAGTAGATGGTCGGCCCGGAGAGCGCCTGCACGCGGCGGATGGTCTGCTCGAGGCTCATGCTGGATGCGTTATCCTCGCCGTCGGTAATGAGGACGAGCACCTGCTTGGGGCGCTTGCCGTCTGCCACGAGCTTGTCCGCGGAGGCGACCACGGCGTCATACAGCGCCGTTCCGCCGCGGGAGTCGATATGCGAGAGACCATCGCGAAGCCTGTTCACGTCCGAGGTAAAGTCCTGGTCGATGAAGGCTTCGTCGGAGAAATTGACGACAAAGGCCTCGTCGCTTGGATTTGAGGCCTCAACCAGGTCGAGCGCAGCCTTGTTGACCGCGGGGCGCTTGCGGTACATGGAGCCGGAGTTGTCGATGACCAGACCGATCGAAACCGGCAGATCGCTGTGCTGAAAGCTCAGGATGGTCTGCCTGACGCCGTCCTCGTAGATTTCGAAGTCGTCCTTGCTCAGGTTCTGGACGAGCTGCGAGCCGCTGACGACGGTGGCGTTGAGCACCACTTCTTCAACGTTGGCATGGAGTACGTAGCCCTCGCCGCCCTCTTTGTGAAGCGGGGCTGGAGCGGGAGCGACTCCGGAGTCGGGCGAGCGCACCGGGTCGGTGTCGACGGCAAGCGACGAAGCCTGTCCGGGCGAAGCGCCGCTCAGCGCAGCCTGGTCATTTGCGCTCTGTTGAGACGATGGCGCGGCAGCCAGAGTTCGCGGCGCGCTCAGGATCACCGGCAGCGCTGCGATCGAAAGCAGCGTCGCCGGCAGCAATTTATTGCAAAGGCGCATAGTAGCCCGTTCGTGCGTAGACGGTTAGCGGGGGCAGACCCGGCGGTGGATTCACTTTTACCTTCACTTTACGCCACTTGCCGTCGCGGGTCACATCCTTCGGCCGGTAACCGATGACATACTGGTTGCGAAGCTCGGTAGAAATCTTCTCGGCAATGTCGCTCAGCTCATCGACGTCATCCACCTGGAAGAGCCGGCCGCCGCTCTCCTCGGCCAGGCTTTGCAGCAGTTGCGGGCCCATGCGTTCTTCCGGCGTGGGCGCATAGGGGTCGAAGATGCCCATGGCGTAAATCTGCACATCGGACTCGCGAACTTTGGAGCGCACCTCGCCCTCGGTATAGCGCGAGCGGTTGTCGCCGCCGTCGGAGACGACGAGCAGAGCCTTGCGCTCGTGCTTGGCGTCGCGCATCTTGGCGACTCCGTAATAGATTGCATCGAGCAGCGCGGTGCGGTGGCCTGCATGCACCGTGGCCAGCCGCGCCTGGATGTCGTCGATCGAGCTGGTGAAATCCTCAATCAGTTCGGGCCGGTCGTTAAAGCCGATCACAAAAAATTCATCCTGCGGATTGGCCGTCTTGATGAATTGCAGGATCGATTCGCGAGCCCGCACCAGCTTGGACGTCATGGAGCCGGAAAGGTCGAAGATGATGCCGATGGAAACGGGGGCGTCCTCGCAGGCGAAGCTCCGGATCTTCTGTTCGCCATTATTTTCAAATATCTGGAAATCGCTCTGCTCGAGGCCGGTAACCAGCCGGTTCATCGGATCGGTAACGGTGACCGGCACCAGCACCATATCGACATTCATGCGGATAAACGAACCCGGATGCAGCCGGAGGGCGTCTTTGCCGGTCTCCGGAGCCGCCTCGGCGCCCTGAGGTTCGGCTGCCGGCGAGGAAGCCGAGGAGCGGGGCGCAACGTGCACCTGGTCCAACTGATTGTCCTGTGCAGGGGAAGGCGTGGCGGCCATGAACGCGGCGAGTGCAAGAGCCCATAAACAGGTCCACAAATAAGCCAGCGGATGACCGCCTCCCCGCGACCGGTGGCACTGGATGGCAAGCATCTTCATGACACAGCACCTTAAAGTAGAACGCGATAGTACCATGAATGGCCCCGTTCCGCTCTCCTGCCCCGGCGGCTTCCGGCGCCGGTTCCGCGATCCCCATCGCCGCCGCCGAATATCCGCTGGGATACAATCGGGACTGAGCAGTCTTCCATTCGCCTGGCCTCAAAAAAACCCTGCACGGCTTCGGACTTCTGTCGGGAACCCGCCCGTGGCCAAAACCTTCGCTTCGATGGAGAGCAAGACCGCCTTCATGGCCCGCATCTATCCGTTCCGTGCCCTGCGTTACAACCCCGCATTGGTCCGGCTTGATGACGTTGTAACTCAGCCTTACGACCAGATATCTCCTGCCATGCAGCAGGCTTATTACCAAAGGAACCCGTACAATCTTGTCCGCATTATCCTCGGACTACCTGAACTCTTTGACGCGCAAAAAGGGGAAAGCGTATATACCCGTGCGGCGAGGGACTTTCGCGCCTGGCGCGAACAGGGAGTGCTGATCCAGGAGAAAGACCCGTGCGTATTTGCCTATAGCCAGCGCTTTGTCGAGCCAGGATCGGGCAGCGTAAAGGAACGGCGGGGGTTTATTGCGCTTGGCAAGCTCTACGAGTACGGCGCGCGGGTGGTTTTTCCCCATGAGCACCCGCCGGCCGGCCCCAAAACCGACCGGCTGAACCTGCTCAGGGCCACGCGGGCGCACTTCGGGCCGATTTTCATGCTGTACTCCGACCCCGCGCGCACGGTGGAGAAGCTCCTGTTTGACGCAAACGGCCCAGCCGATGGCGAAGCTACGGACGAGTACGGCGTGCTGAACCGCATCTGGCGGGTGAACGACCCGGCGATGCTGCGATTGCTGATCACCGCAATGGAAGACAAAAAGCTGATCATCGCCGCCGGCCGCCATTGCTATGAGACAGCGCTCGATTACTTGAGAGAGTCCGCGGCGGCCTGCGCTGCCCGCGCAGGCGGCGAAAGTCGGGCTGAGTTCAGCCCGGCCCATGTGCCGGAGCCTGATTTTCCCGAGGCTGCGGCGATGATGACCTTTGTCAACATGGACTCCGAGGGCCTGGCGATCCTTCCCACTCATCGCGTTGTCCAAGGTCTCGCGCATTTCGATCCGGGATCTTTCGCGCGGGCAGCCGAGGAATTCTTTACCGTTAAGAAAACGGCGGCGGTCGAGACGATTCCTCTGCTTGAGATGTTAAGAAAAACAGAGGGAACGGCCTTTGTAGCGGTTACGCGCCATGGCGCTCTGCTGCTAAGGTCGAAGATCGAAGCGATGGACGCTGCGCTGCAGAATGTACCGATGCGGCAGCGCCGGCTCGACCTGACTCAGTTGCACGCCGTTGTGCTTGAACGGCTGCTCGGTCTCGATGCCAGGGCAATGCGGGAAGGTCCCCAAATCCGTTACCTGCGCGAAGCCGGCGAGGCTGTGGAGCAGGTGCGGCGAGGGGAGGCCGATGTGAGCTTTCTGACCAACCCCGTAACCATGGATCAGCTCCGCGAAGTGGCCTTCGCAGGCGACGCGATGCCGCAGAAATCCACCGATTTCTATCCCAGGCCGCTGAGCGGTCTGGCCATCTACGCGCTGGAGTGAGGGCTATGATTCATGGAGCGACAAGGTTCTTCGGCTTGATGACGCCGGCGCTTGCGCTCGGGATCTGGGCCGGGTCTGCTGCGGCGCAAACGCCGTCTGCGCCTGGCGTCCGGTACGTGGTGGTCCTGGATGCGGCGCATGGAGGCGGCGACTCGGGCGGCACGTTAACCGGCTCCTCGGGCCAGGCGGAGATGGAAAAGGACTACACGCTGGCCTTCAGCGTGCGGCTTCGCTCCCTGCTGGCCGCACGCGGCATCGGGGTCGTGACGACTCGCGAATCCGACGCCGGGCTCGACGCCATGCAGCGCGCCCAGACGGCCAACCGCGCACATGCGCAGGCCTGCCTTACGCTGCATGCCTCGATGAGCGGCTCCGGCGTGCACCTGTTCATCTCGTCGCTGCAACCGGCTGCGCAGCCGGCCCGATCCGATCCTGACGCCGCATACCTGCCGCTGCGGCTTGTTCCCTGGAGGACCGCCCAGGCTACGGTTCTGGCCCGCAGCGTGGCTCTGGCGGGAACGCTCAACTCGGCGTTGCTGCACGCCGGATTGCCGGTGACGCTGGGGCGCACCGAGTTGACGACGATTGACAGTATGACCTGCCCGGCCGTTGCCGTCGAAATCGCCCCTGAAGCGGCGCGAAGCCCGGACGCGGGCGCCGGCCACGGGGCCGAGGCGATCGACGATCCCGGCTACGAAGCGCGGGTTGCCGGAGCGCTTGCCGCAGGACTGCTGGAATGGGGTTCAACGGCTCCGCCAGACACCGCACCGGAGGGCGCGCAGCCATGATTCCCCGCCACCAGACGGTGTTGTTCGCGGTTCTGCTCCTGGCGTCGATCGCGATGGGAGCAAAACTCTGGCAGCTGCGCGATCGCGCACACCGGCGGCTGCTGGCGGGCGAAGACTCCGCGCCTACGCGCGCCCCGGAGGTGGCTCCGATGGAGCAGGCCACGATTGTCGTGGCAAACGATGCGGCCGATTCGCTGGAACCGCGGCTGCTTTCGCTGCCGCTGCCGCCGAGCGACGGCGGCCGCGCACGGGCGGTGCTGGAACGCCTGCTGGATCTTTACGCCGCTCCGGGCGCCGCGCACCCGGTGGCCGGCGGGGCAAAGTCCATCCTGAACGTGTTTTTGCTGCCCGTAAACAGCAACGCCAAAATTGCGCCAGCCTCGGCGGACGCCGGCCGCGCCGCTCCCGGCGGCCCGGAGCTTGCCGTAGTCAACCTGAGCGGCGCCTTTGCCGGAACGCATCCATCCGGCATCGAAACGGAGACGCTTACGATCCTTTCGCTCTGCGCGACGCTGCGCGCCAATCTGCCGCGCGTCTCCGAAGTCCGCTTCCTGGTGGATGGCCGGCAGCGGCAGACGCTGGCCGGCCACGTAGACCTGACGCGCACCTACCTGACGGGCGATTTGCCCGATGGAGACAAGACGGAGCAATAAATTGCGAAAGCGGGCCTGTCAGCTATGACTGCAACGATTGGCGTCTTCGATTCCGGTTTTGGGGGCCTCACTGTGCTGCGCGCACTGCTCAGGCGGCTGCCGCAGGCGCGATTTGTATTTCTTGGCGATACCGCCAGGCTGCCTTACGGCTCCAAGTCGCGGCGCACCATTGCCCGCTATGCCGCAGAGAGCGCGCAGTTTCTGGTGCGGGAGCAGGGCGCGGATTTCCTCGTCATCGCCTGCAATACGGCAAGCGCGCTGGCTCTCGATGCGATTCAGGACGCCGTCCCGGTTCCCGTGCTGGGCGTGATCGAGCCGGGAGCCGCAGCGGCGCGCGCGGCCTCAAAGAGCGGCGATGTGCTGGTGATCGCGACCGATGCGACGGTGCAAAGCCACGCCTACGCTGCGGCATGCCGGGCGCAGGGATTACGGGCGATCGAGAAAGCCTGTCCGCTGCTGGTTCCGCTGGTTGAGGAAGGCTGGACCGATCATCCGGTGACGGCGGAAGTGTTTCGCATTTATCTCGACGAGCTGCTCGCGGCAGCGGCGAACGACAGCCTCAATCCCGATGCTCTGGTGCTCGGCTGCACGCATTATCCTCTGCTCAGACCGCTTATCGAACGGACGATTGCCCATCGCGCGCCGGCGGGCATCCAGGTGATCGATTCGGCCGAGTCGACGGCCGAGATGGCCGTGCGGCTGTTCAACGGACCGGCGGAGAACAGCGCGCCGGGCGCGCCCGGGCGGCCGGAACTGCGCTTCTTCGCTACGGATTCGGTGGATAAGTTCGAGCGGCTGGGGTCGCGGTTTCTGGAGCAGCCGGTCAAAGGAGTGGAGCTGATCGATTTAGGCGGGTAGGGCTCTTAAAAACCGCTCTGGTATTCTGAACAACGCTGCTCAACCTTCTTTTTTTGAATCATTTCGTGGAGGAATGAAGAAAGCATGATTGACCTGGCAGGCAAGACGGCGGTGATCTTCGGGCTGGCCAACAAGCGCTCCATTGCGTGGGGCATCGCGCAGAAGCTTCACGCGGCCGGCGCGAAGCTGGCTATCTGCTACCAGAACGAGCGCATGAAGGCCGAGGCCGAAGACCTGATCCACGAGTTGCCGGGCGCGAGCGGCTTCCAGTGCGATGTATCGAGCGACGCCGAGATCGACGCCCTCTTCGCCGCGCTCCGGGAAAAGTATGCCAGGCTCGACATTCTGGTGCATGCCGTAGCCTATGCGCCCGCCGAGGACCTGAAAGGCGCGTTCCTCAATACGAGCCGCGAGGGCTTCCGCATTGCGCATGACGTGAGCGTGTACTCGCTGATTGCCGTAAGCCGCGCCGCCGCGCCGCTGATGACCGAGGGCGGCAGCATCATTACCCTCAGCTACTATGCGGCGGAAAAAGTCGTGCCCCACTATAACGTGATGGCGCTGGCCAAGGCCTCGCTCGAAAGCTGCGTGCGCTATCTTGCCTTCGAGCTGGGACCGAAGAACATCCGCGTGAATGCGATCTCGGCCGGGCCGATCAAGACGCTGGCCGCGCGCGGAATCGGGGCCCTGGGCGACATGATGAAGGCGCACGCCGATCGGTCTCCCCTGCACCGCAACGTGGACCAGAGCGAGGTGGGCGGAACGGCGCTCTACCTGGCCAGCGATCTGGCCAGCGCGGTGACGGGCGAGACGATCTACGTGGACTGCGGCTACAACATCATGGGGTTCTGAGCCGGCTATTCCTTCAGCGCGAGCGTGATCCTGCGAGCGTCCCCGCCTTCCGATGAGATGGCGATCTCTCCGGTGGCGCGCTTGCGGATGCTCTTGAACTTTTCGCCCCATTCGACAAGCACCAGCGCATCCGGCGTGAGCAGCTCGTCAAGGCCGAGGGTTTCGAGCTGGCGCTCGCCTTCGAGACGATAGACGTCGAGATGGTAGAGCTTCACGGGCTTGCCGTCGCGCGAGCCGTGGTACTCATGGATGAGCGTGAAGGTAGGGCTGGTGACTTCGTCGGGATCGGCGGCGTCGAGGGCCTGCGCAACGCCCTTGACGAGCGTGGTCTTGCCGGCGCCCAGCTCGCCGCGCAGCAGCAGGAGCTGCGGCGGATTGAGCAATGCCGCCAGCTTGCGGCCGACTTCCACAGTGCCTGCGCCGCTTTGCGTGGTGAATTCGTGGACTCTGCCTTCGGCAGTCGGCGCAGCCTCGCTCATCTCGGCATCCTCAACCAGCCTGGGGCCGCATGCAATGCCCCTGCAACCAAACATAGCCGCTCGGGGCGGTTTTGCGAAAGTCAAAACCGTCAAAACGAAATGCGTGAGGTAAAAAACGCAGGCTGTCGGTGGCCAGCAGCGTATGCTCGTCGGCGGCATGCACGGCGAAGTCAGCGGCGAGCCCATGCAGGCAGACCGCGGCCTCGACGGCCCGTGCAGGCTCGGCCGGATGCTGGGCCAGGATGCCGGCGATGATGCCGGTCAGCAGGTCGCCGCTGCCGCCCTTGGCCATGCCGGGATTGCCGCTGGTGTTGACGGCGACCCGCCCATCGGGATGCGCAATGAGAGTGCGCGCGCCTTTGAGCACCAGCGTCACGCCGTTTCGCCGGGCAAAGCCGCGCGCCACTTCAAGCCGGTTGGCCTGCACCTCTGCGGCGCTGATGCCGGCCAGGCGAGCCATTTCGCCGGGGTGGGGCGTAAGGACAAGCGTGCGGGACGGCCTTTCAGCCTGAGCGATCCCGGCCATGGCCTCCGGATGCGCAGCGAGGATGTTGAGCGCATCGGCATCGAGAACAGCGGGCATATTTGTGGAGCGCAGAAGCCCAAGCAGGAATTCCGCCGTCTCCTCGCTCTGACCCATGCCGGGGCCGATGGCGAGGACCGTTTTTCCGGAAGCGAACGCGGCGATGCGGTCCGGAGCCGCATTGGATGCGGCGATGCAGCCGCCGGCGGTGGCTTCGAGCGGCCAGGTCATCAGCTCCGGCGCAATCGCAGCCACAGCGGCAAGCGCGGGCGCCGGCACGGCGGCGGTAACCAGGCCCGCGCCGGAACGCAGCGCGGCCAGGCTCATCATGGCCGGCGCTCCGGATTTGCCGCCTGCGCTGCCAAACATACCGCCTACGGCCAGCACATGGCCGAATCTGCCTTTGTTGGCGCCGGCTGGGCGCGGACGCCGGACAAGTTCCAGCGAGGCTCCGGCCCAATGAAGCTGCCTAGATGAAATGATCGCCTCGTCCGGCGAGCCGATAGGCGCAACAACCACGGGCTGATCCCAGCGGCGCGTCAGCTCGCCGAAAACATGCGCCGGCTTGGGGGCTGTGAAAGTGACGACGGCGTCGGCGGGAAAAACGGGCCCGTCGCAGGCCGGGCTGCAGGAGTCGGCAGGCCAGCCGGAGGGAAGATCGATGGCGAGTACCGGCGCGGCGCAGGCGCGCGACCACTCGAGAGCCGCCAGCGCCAGGCCCTTCATCGGCGGCTTGAAACCGGTTCCGAGCAGGGCGTCGATCAACAGGTCGCATTGGAGCGCGTCGCTATGGCGCGCAAACTCCTCCGCCGCGGCAATGGCGTGCACGCGGCAGCGCAGGGAGCCGGCCAGCTCGCGCCAGGCAATTGCGGCATCGCCGGCGATATCTTCGGGCGAGCCGGCAAGCAGGACGGTTACTTCAAGGCCGGCTTCGGCGAGCAGCCGCGCGGCCATCATTCCGTCGCCGCCGTTGTTGCCCCGGCCGCAGAGCACGGTGACGCGGCAGGCGCGCGGAAAATACAGCCGCGCAAAATTGGCTGCGGCAGCCGCGGCTGCCCGCATCAGGCCGATCGATGGAATGCCGAAGCGGTCGCTGGTGGCCCGGTCGCAGGCCTGCATCTCGGCCGCGGAAAGAATTTTCATCATTGCAGCAAGCTCCGTGCCATCGATGCCATTGTATTCGGCGGGCATCGCGCAGACTCAAAGAGCGCGATGCAACTGCGCATCTCCGGATTCAGACCGCACATTCGGATGCGGACCGGCTGAGCGGCGCCATTGCCGGCCGCTCCTGCATCATCAGTCCGGCTTCATCCTGGAGCAGGCTGGCGATTGGATTGGCGGCGCTCGCGGAAGAAGCCGCGCAGCAGCTCGGCGGAGGCTTCTGCGGCAATTCCCTGCTCCACCTGCATCCGGTGGTTCAGCCGGGGATGATTCAGCACCGAAAGCACCGAACCGCAGGCGCCAGCCTTGGGATCGCCGGCGGCATAGACCAGCCGGTCGAGACGCGCGTGAATCATGGCGCCGGCGCACATCGCGCAGGGCTCGAGCGTTACGTAGAGCGTGCAGCCGCCGAGGCGATAGTTGCCAAGGGCCGCTGCAGCGGCGCGCAGGGCGACGATTTCGGCGTGGGCGGTTGGATCGTTGTCGCGCAGCACGCGGTTCTGGCCGCGGGCGATGATGACGCCATCGCAGACGACGACGGCGCCGATGGGAATTTCGCCGGCTTCGGCGGCATTGCGCGCCTCGGCCAGCGCGGCTTCCATGAAGCCGCTGTCGGCAAATCGAAGATCTTCTCCACTGATCATCCGGAGTTCCGGGTTATTTTAGTCCTCAGCGTCGCTGCGCGCCGCATGCCGGCCGTGTCGCCTGCCTTCGGCAAATTGCCGCGGAGGCCCGCAACGGCAGGGCTCAGGCGGCCGGGCCGGCAGAGGAAAGCTCCCTGCAGACGAGATATTCTCCGACCAGCTCGGCCACCAGCACCGCCGTGGGGACCGCAACCAGCGCTCCCTCGACTCCGGCGAGGCCAAAGCCAAAGAGCAGCGCCACGATAATCGCCAGTCCGGGCAGGTTGACGCGGCTCTGCATGATGCGCGGCGTCAGATAGGAGTTCTCGACCTGCATGTAGACGAAATAAAAGACGGCCACGCCGACGACGCGCGTCCAGGAGTCGATGGCGGCGATGAACAGAACCA
Organism: Occallatibacter sp.; assembly: GCA_035294185.1. GTDB lineage: Bacteria > Acidobacteriota > Terriglobia > Terriglobales > Acidobacteriaceae > Telmatobacter. Next base: position 10,429 of record DATGLJ010000278.1, read on the forward strand.
GCACAATGCTGATTGCCGCGCCGAGCACGGGAATGATATTGAGCAGTCCCGTCAGTACGCCGAGCGCATAGGCGTAGCGGATGTGAAGAAGCGCGTAAACCGCGGTGCTGCAGACGCCGAGAATGAGCATAAGGCTGGCCTGGCCGAGAAGCCATCGCTCCATGCGCACAGCAGAACGGCGCAACGTCCGGTCGAGCCGCTCGCGCCCGTAGGGCGGAATCAGCGAAAGAAACCATCGATAGGCTACGTCGCCCTCCAGAATGAAATAAACGGTGAGGATGATGCCCGTGGCGATGTCCGTCAGCCTGGTGGCCACATCCTTGGCCGAATGCAGAATGCCGGTTGCAGTTTCGCTGGCCAGGCCCTGCAACCGCTCGCTTAGCTGGTCAAAATCCAGCCGGTCGATCAGCGGAATCCGGTGCAGCTTGCCGATGAGCTGCGGCAGCGCGGGAGACGACTGCGCGCTGAGCTGTTCCAGATCGTGCACGACCGGCGGCACAGCCAGATAGCCAAAGCCGGCGAGAAAGGCGGCCACCGCTATCAGCATGAGGATAACGGCCGCGGTTTTTTTCGGACGCCAGCGGCCGATATGCAGCCGCTCCACCGCATGCACCACCGGCATGAGCACCACGGCAAAGAGGGCGGAAACGTACAGAATGATCAGCTCGATGCGCAGAGTCCAGGCCACGCACCCGGCAATGACGAGAGCGAAGGCGAACACGATATTGGCGCGCTGAGCGCGGTGCTTGCTGGCCGGGTCTGTCATGCCTTGCCCCTGCAAATTCCAACCAAAGGAAAAAAACCGTGGAGCGCCACGCCGGGGAGCAGCGGCGAGCATGCTCTTCGACGCTGTTCTTTTTTACTGGTCGCCGCCGAGGATGGAGCCGATGACGCCGCCGAGGATGCCTCCGCCGATGGCCGGGGCCACCGGGCGGGATTCGCCCTGCGGCAGGTACTCCCCGATCTGATGCGCGAGGCGGGAGATGGGCAGCGTTTGCAGCCATACAGTTCCTGGGCCGGCAAGCTCGGCGAGAAACAGTCCATCGCCGCCGAAAATCATGTTTTTGATGCCGGGAACCATGGTGATCTGGAAGCCGACGCTGGCCTGAAATGCGCCGACATGGCCGGGATGCACGCGGAGTACTTCGCCGGGTGCGAGATTTTTTTGAATCAGCTCGCCCGAAAGCTCAAGCCAGGCCGTTCCCACTCCGCCCACCCGCTGCAGCAGGAAGCCGTCGCCGCCGAAGATGCCCGCGCCCAGGGACTGCTGGAAGCCGACGCTGATGGTGACCTGCGGCGTGGCGCACAGGAAACCGTGGCGATGGACCATGAACTCCTGCCCATTGCCCACCTCGACCGGAACAATGTGGCCGGGAACCTTGGTCGCAAACGAAACCGTACCGGGATACTGCCAGGCGCGGTACTCGGTCATGAAGATGCTGCCGCCGCCGGCTACGCGCTTGAGCACGCCGAAGAGCCCGCCGCCTCCGCCCATCTGCGTGTGGGTCGCCATCTGGATGGAGCCGGTCATCCAGGAGAGCTCGCCGCTCTCGGAGAAGACGCTCTCGTTGGGTTGAAGCTCGATCTCCAGCACCGGCATCGTGGTGCCCTGAATGCGTGCCTGCATGATTGCCTCCCTGCGGTCAGTGTACACAGTTCGCAGCTTGCGAGTTGCCGCTGACGGCCGGCCATGAACCGCGAATTACGAACTGCTTCTCAGGCTGCGCAGCGCAGGATAAAGCTTGCGCCAGTCAGCATAGCCGGTTTTGTAGGCTTCGAGATCGGCCGGGGAGGGCTCGACGCGCTCGGCCACTTTGATGGCCTGCGCGCAGGCTTCGTCGAGATCGGCCCAGTGACCGGCGGCCACGCCCGCCATCAGCGCGCAGCCGAAGGCGCCGCCCTCTTCTGCGACAAGCACTTCAACCGGATGCGCATAGACGCCGGCCTGAATACAGCGCCAGAGCGCGCCGCGCGCCCCTCCGCCGCCGAGCCGGATGCCGTTGACGGGAATGTTCAGCTCGCGGAAGAGCGTGAAGGTGTCTTCGAGCGAATAGGCCACGCCCTCAAGCACGGCGCGAACCAGATGCGCCGAGGTGGTTTTGGCGCCGATGCCGGTGAAGGCGGCGCGAACCTCGGGGTCGAGATGCGGCGTGCGCTCGCCAAGCAGATACGGCGCCCATTGCACGCCTTCGCTGCCGGCGGGAATCTGTGCAGCGGCCTGGCTGAGGCTGTCGTAGCTCTGGCCGGGGAAAAACGTTTCCTTCAGCCAGCTCAGGCTGAGGCCTGCCGACTGCGTTACTCCCATTACGTGCCAGACGCCCGGCACAGCGTGGCAGAAAGTATGCAGGCGGCCTTTGGGGTCCTTGGTGGGTTCGGCCGTGGCGGCAAAGACCACGCCGGAGGTGCCAATGGTTGCCGAGACGCTGCCCGGCTGCAGAATGCCCATGCCGACTGCGCCTGCGCCCTGATCGCCCGCACCGGCCGCGACCGGCGTGCCCGCGTCGAGTCCGGTGATCTGCGCGGCCTTGTCGCTGATGCGCGCGCAGATTGCCGGCGACTCGTAGAGCTTCGGCAGCCAGCTCATCGGAATGCCTGCGGCTTCGGCTACTTCGCGCGACCAGCGGCGATGCGCCACGTCGAGCAGCAGCGTGCCCGAGGCCTCCTGCACGTCAATGGCGAACTCGCCGGTGAGCCGGTAGCGCACGTAGTCCTTGGGGCACATGACGTGGCGGATTTTGGCGAAGATCTCCGGCTCATGCTCTTTGACCCACAGCAGCTTGGTAAGAGTGAAGTTGGGCAGCGCGGGATTGCAGGTGAGCTCGATGAGCCGCTCATAACCGATTGTCTGATTCAGCCAGTCGCACTCAGGCTGCGTGCGCGTATCGCACCAGATAAGCGCGGGGCGCAGCACGCCGCCGTTTTCGTCCAGCATGACGGCGCCGTGCATCTGGCCGGTGAGGGCGAGGGCGGCGATGTGCTCCTTGGGATCGGGCGATGCGGCAAGCGCGCCGCGGATAGCCTCGACGGCCGCTCGCCACCAGTCTTCCGGATCCTGCTCCGCCCATCCGGGATGCTCGGAGCGAAAGGGCGCATGCTCGCTCGAAGCCGACCCCATCAGCGTTCCCGCAGCGTCGACAACCACCGCGCGCGTTCCCCCCGTTCCCACGTCAATGCCCATGAACCACATATTCCGCACTCCCTTGGCCGGTATCCGGCCGCGCCGACGATGTCAGTTGCGGCAAAAGCATCTGCAGTTGCTCCGGAAGGCGCTCCGGATAAATCGCTTTTCTCTGCGCCCGAAGCATAGCAGTTCAGGCGCCGGAGAAGAAAGCCGACGCCCCGGCGATGGCAGAACCGGCATTTTGCATGGCGGTCCGGACGCCACAACGCCGCGCTGCCGGGCGGCATCCAATCTCTTGTTGCGGGCGAGCACCGCCAGGACTCGCACCGCGGGAGGAGACCCATGCCGGCACGCGCAAATCACGAATCGAAGCATGAAACAGGCCACGAGTCGAATCATGGTTCGAGAACTTCAGCAACTTCAGCCCGGATCAATCACCCCGACGGCTTCACCGCGGAGAAGGTGAAAAACATCTCCAGCGTGATGAATGCACTGCTGGCCGACGTCTTTGCGCTGTATGTGAAGACCAAGAACTTTCACTGGCACATGAGCGGCCCGCATTTTCGCGATTACCATCTTCTGCTCGACGAGCAGGGCGAACAGATCTTCAACATGACCGATGAAATCGCCGAGCGGGTGCGCAAGATCGGCGGCGCGACGATCCACTCCATCGGCGAGATCGCGCGCCTGCAGCGCATCCATGACAACGATCAGGAGTATGTCGACCCGCACGAGATGCTGCGCGAGCTGCACGACGACAACATGAGCCTGGTGGTGAGCCTGCGCGCGGCGCACGAAGTAACCGGCGAAGCAGGCGACTACGCCACAACCAGCCTGATCGAAAACTGGATCGACGAAAGCGAACGCCGCGCCTGGTTTCTGTTTGAGTGCACGCGTGAGGAGCAGTCCCACAACGGCAGCCGCAAATAGTCCGGAAGACCGTGCGCTCCGGCAGCGCGGCTACCGCGTTCGCTTCTGTTCTTCGGCGCGGATGGCGTAAAGCAGCTCGCGGTCCTCGCCGCTCAACGTTGCGCCCTCCAGCAGGTCGGGACGGTTGCGCAGCGTTTTGCGCAGCTGCTGCTCGCGGCGCCAGCGGCGAATCTGCTGATGGTCGCCGTTGACCAGCACAGCAGGCACGCGCAGGCCGGCAAATTCCGCCGGACGCGTGTAGTGCGGATAATCGAGCAGGCCGCCTGCGCCGTGCTGCGAACGCGGCACGCCGTCGCGATCGGCGGCAATCTCGGCGTCGGCTGCGCCGAAGCTTTCAAACTCGCTCGACGCCTCGTTGCCCAGAACGCCGGGAACCAGGCGCGCGACCGTGTCGATGACTACAGCGGCGGCCAGTTCTCCTCCGCTCAGCACGTAATCGCCGATCGACAATTCCTCGTCGCAGTAGAGTTCGTTGATGCGCTCGTCAACGCCCTCGTAGCGGCCGCAGACAAGCACAAGGCGATCGAGCGAGGCAAGCTCGCGCGCTATGGACTGCTGCAGGCGCCTGCCCTGCGCGGAGAGCAGGATAACGCGTGTTCCCTGCCGATTACCCTCTGTCTTCGTGGCAATGCCCAATGAACCGAGCGCCTCGGCAATCGGCTCGGGCTTAAGCACCATGCCTTCGCCGCCGCCGAACGGCCGATCGTCCACGGTATGATGGCGGTCATGCGCGAAGGCGCGCAGATCGTGAATGCCGATCGCCACCCGGCCGGCTGCCACGGCACGGCGCACAATCCCGTGCTCGAATATGCCGGAGAAAAATCCCGGAAAGATGGTGACGATCTCAAAGCGCATATGAATCGATGATAATTGCCTGTCAACACGGGCGGTACTGTGGTAACTGCGGCTGCCGGTCCACGTTGCGCTCGTCGAGCGTTTAGGATGATCTGCATGAAATCTTTGCGATCGGGCAGGATCGTCCTTGCTCTCTTCCTGTGCGTTGCCGGAGTTCTTCCGGCCCGGATTTCTTTTGCGCAATCGCGGCCCGCGGCGCCGCCATCGTCTGATTCGCTGATGGCAGGCTTTCTTGATCCGCCAAATAGCGCCCGCCCGCGCGTATGGTGGCACTGGATGAACGGCAACATCTCGGAGGAGGGCATCCGGCTCGACCTCGACTGGATGCATCGCGTCGGCATAGGCGGCGTAACCATTTTCGAAGGCGCCATCAACACGCCGCAGGTGGTGCCCGAGCGGCTGATTTATATGACGCCCGAGTGGAAGCACGCCTTTAACTACGCCGTAACGACGGCTAAAAGCATGGGGATGGAAGTGGCAATCGCCAGCTCCCCCGGATGGAGCGAAACGGGCGGCCCCTGGGTGCCTGCCTCGCAGGGCATGAAGAAGATGGTATGGAGTGCGACGCGCGTTACGGGCGGCGCGCCGTTCTCCGGCGTTTTGCCGCAACCGCCCAAAGTGGATGGCTCCTTCCAGAATTACGACCAGTATCCGCCGCGTCTTGACAGGCCGGCGCGGCCCGAGTTCTATGCCGACGCTGCGGTCATCGCCTATCGCATTCCCGAAGGGGACAAATCGCAGGCGGAACTGAACCCGGCGGTCACGTCCAGCGGAGGAACGGCCAATGTGGCTGCGCTTTCCGACGGCGACGTAAATACCGTGGCGCTCACTTTGCCCGGCGAAGCGCCGGGCGGCCAGTCCTGGGTGCAGTTCGACTACGGCCGGCCGCAGCAGATCCAGGCCGTTACGCTTGCCACTGTCGGCGACTCGGCGGGCCTTTTCGACCATGGCAGCACGGCCATTCCGCCGCGCATCGAATCGAGCGATGACGGCCTCAGCTTCACGCGAATCGCCGACATTCCGCCCAGCAGCGTTGTGCAGCGAACAGTGTCGTTCAATCCCGTGACGGCCCGTTACTTTCGCGTGGTGTTCGAGACGGCCGCCAACGGAAAGCAGGCGGCCGATCACCGCATTACCGAGCTTGTGCTGGCCAGCGGCGCGCGCGTGAATGAATTTGAGAAGCGCGCAGGCTTTGCAACAGCGATGGATTACTACGCAATCGCCGACCCGCAAACGCCGCCGCAGTTCATCGTGCCCAGGAGCGATGTGATCGATCTTACGGCCCGGATGAAGCCTGACGGCACGCTCGACTGGACCCCGCCGCCGGGTAACTGGATGGTGCTGCGCATCGGTTACTCGCTCACGGGCCATGAAAACGGGCCCGCTCCGGCCGAAGCCACAGGACTCGAAGTGGATAAGTTCAACCGCGACTACGTTACTCGGTATGTCGACGGTTATCTGAAGATGTATGAAGATACTGTCGGCGCATCTATGCTGGGTAACTCCGGCATCTCCCACTTACTTACTGACAGCATTGAGGCGGGACCGCAGAACTGGACCGATACAATGCTGGCCGATTTCGAACGGCTGCGCGGCTATGATCCCCGCCCCTGGCTGCCGGCGCTCACGGGGATGATCGTCGGCAGCGCCAGGGAGACGGATAAGTTCCTGTGGGACTTTCGGCGCACCATTGCCCAGTTGCTTGCGGAGAACCATTACGGCGCGATATCGGACGAGCTGCATGCGCGCGGCATGAAGTACTACAGCGAAGCTCTCGAATTTCACCGTCCGATGCTTGGCGACGACATGGAGATGCGCAGCAAGGCCGACGTGCCGATGGGAGCAATGTGGACCTGGGCCGGCCGGCCGGGCCCCGACGTGGACTACATTGCCGATATGCGCGGCGCCGCGTCGGTCGCGCATATCTACGGGCAGAACATTGCGGCCGCCGAGTCGATGACCTCGCGCGGGCCGGCGTGGTCGTTTTCTCCGGCAACGCTCAAAAAGGTTGCCGACCTTGAGTTCGCGTCCGGCATTAACCGCTTCCAGATCCATGAATCGACGCATCAGCCTGTGCCCGACATGGCTCCCGGGCTCACGCTCGGGCCTTACGGCCTGTGGTTCAACCGCAATGAAACCTGGGCCGAGGATGCGAAGCCATGGGTCACTTATCTTGCGCGCTGTTCCTACTTACTCCAGCAGGGCCGCTACTTTGCCGATGTAGCTTACTTTTACGGCGAGGAGGGCCCTCTGACGGCCGTATTCGGCTGGAACGAGCCGAAGGATGCGCCGGAAGGTTACGCCTACGATTACATTGACAGTGATGTAATTCTGCATCATCTTGACTTTCAGAATGGCCGCTGGATAACTCCCGGCGGGACGAGTTATCGGATTCTCTACCTTGGTGGAAGCAGCCGGCGAATGACCGTGCCGGTATTGCGCAGGTTGCGCGATCTGGTGGCGCAGGGCGGGGTGCTGGTGGGCGATCGCCCTGTCGATTCTCCCAGCCTCGCCGATAGCGAGACCGAATTCCGCCGTATTACAGACGAGCTTTGGGGCAGAAAACCAGCGCGGCCGGGGACAGCACATCGTTTCCGCAGAGGACAGGTCTTTTCCGGCGTAACTCCAAACCAGGCGCTCGCCGCGTTGGGCGAAGAGCAGGACTTCGAAGCTGCCGGCAGCGACGCAAAGCTATTGTTCGTGCACCGCAGGCTGGACGATGGCGATCTCTATTTCATCGATAACCGCGAAAGCCGCGCCATCCGCGCAGACGCCACGTTTCGCGTGGATGGCAAGGCGCCCGAGCTCTGGGATCCGGCAACCGGCTCGGTTACTCCTGCCGGCTATCGCATTGCGGCGGGCCGCACGACGATTCCCCTCCATCTCGATGCCGACGGCACGATCTTCGTCGTATTCCGCAGGCAGGCAACTGCTGCGGAGCTTGATCTGCCCGCAGGGCACGAGACTCCGCTCGCCGATCTCGACGAGACGCTGAACCACGACTGGGAGGCCAACTTCGAGCCCGGCCGCGGCGCTCCGGAGAGCGCGGAGTTCGCTGCGCTTAGTTCATGGAGCGATAGCCCGGATTACGGCATAAAGTATTTCTCAGGCACGGCGACTTACACCAAGTCTTTCACCTTATCGGAAGACGATCTGAAGCCTTCCGCGCACTTATGGATCGACTTAGGAGAGGTAAAGGAGCTGGCCTCCGTTGCGGTGAATGGGCATTATTTCGGAATCCTGTGGAAGGCTCCGTATAAGGTCGACGTTACCGGAGCGCTGCATCCAGGCACAAATCAGATTGTCATCCAGGTAACAAATCTATGGGTGAACCGGATGATTGGCGACCAGCAGCCGTGGTCACTGAAAAAATATGCGTTTGCCGACTTTACGCCATATAAAGCGGACTCGCCGCTGCTGCCGTCGGGGTTGCTGGGCCCGGTGCGCCTGATCTCGGAGGTCCGGCAATAGATATGGCCCTGCAGAATAGCAAGGCGATCCCGGAATTTACTTGCATTACGCAGGTGGAACCGCGAGAATCGCAGCACGGAGTTCCTGCCTCTGCCCGGGCGGGCAAAGTCCGTTGCCGCGGCTTTGGCTCCAGGATGCGCGGATTCAGCGAGGGAGGCGTTAACGAATGAGCAGCGTGCGAGTATTGGCGGGTACGCGCAAAGGCGCGTTTGTGCTGACTGCCGACGGCAAGCGCAAAAACTGGACAGTGAGCGGCCCGTTCTTTGCCGGATGGGAGATTTACCACATGAAGGGCTCGCCGGCCGATCCCGACCGGATTTACGCCTCGCAGACGAGCGGCTGGTTCGGCCAGGTGCTGCAGCGCTCGGACGATGGCGGCAGAACCTGGCACCAGCCTGGAACCGCTCCCGGCGAAAAGCCCGAGGGAAGCTGGCCCCCGAAGCCAAGCAACCGTTTTGTTTATGACACTTCCGCCGAGACCGGGCGGCCGCTGACCACGCACCAATGGTACGACGGTACGCAGCACCCGTGGGAGTTCAAGCGCGTCTGGCACCTCGAGCCGTCGCTCACGGATCCGGACACCGTTTACGCAGGCGTGGAAGATGCGGCGCTGTTCCGGTCCGTCGATGGCGGCCAATCGTGGCACGAGCTGGCGGCTTTGCGCGGCCATGAGTCGGGCCCGCAATGGCAGCCTGGCGCAGGCGGCATGGGCCTGCATACGATCCTTCTCGATCCCGCCAATCATGACCGGATGTACATCGCCATCTCCGCCGCAGGAGCTTTCCGCACCGACGATGGCGGCAAGAGCTGGAAGCCGATTAACAAAGGGCTGCATTCGCAGTACATTCCCGATCCCAACGCCGAGGTGGGCCATTGCGTGCATCACCTGGCCATGCACCGCTCGCGGCCCGATGTGCTGTTCATGCAGAAGCACTGGGACGTGATGCGCACCGACGATGCCGGCGAGAACTGGCGCGAGGTGAGCGGCAATCTGCCCACGGACTTCGGCTTCGCCATCGACGTGCACGCGCATGAGCCGGAAACGCTCTATGTTGTACCGATCAAGAGTGACTCGGAGCATTTTCCGCTCGATGGCAGGCTGAGAGTCTACCGCAGCCGGACAGGCGGGAATGAATGGGAGCCGCTGGGCAAAGGCCTTCCGGAAAGAGACTGCTACGTAAACGTGCTGCGGGACGCGATGGCCGTCGACTCGCTGGATGCATGCGGCGTGTACTTTGGAACGACGGGCGGGCAGGTGTACGTTTCGCCGGACTCGGGCGAAAACTGGATGCCGATTGTGCGCGATCTTCCGGCCGTGCTGTCGGTAGAGGTGCAGACGCTGGATTAAGGCAGCCGGCAGGAAAGCAAGGAGAGCGGAGGGGCTCAACGATGGTGCGCGTGGCGCTGCCTTACCATTTGCGCAATCTGGCGCGCGTGGAGGGCGATGTTGTGCTGGAAGTGCCGGCGCCGGTGACGATGCGTTCCGTTCTGGATGCGCTCGAATCGCGCTACCCGATGCTCCGCGGCACCATTCGCGAGTACGAGACCGGCAAGCGGCGGGCATTTCTGCGCTTCTTTGCGTGCGAAAAGGACTGGTCGCTCGAATCGCCCGACAAGCCGCTGCCTGAAGCCGTAGCCGACGGCCGCGAGCCGTTGCTGATTCTGGGAGCCATTGCGGGCGGGGCAATTGCAGGCGGACAAAGCCGCCGGCATATCTCCCATTGGCCCTGAAGTCACGCCCGCGCCGGCCCGTTTTTCCTCCTGGCCGCTTCACCGATGTTCACGCGCAGGTTGTTGATCGCATACTCTACGTAACGCATCTGGTATTTCGGCGGCTCGTTCATGAAGCGGCAGGTGGCCACCACCTGGTCCACGATAAAGCGCGGCTGATAGGCGGCCAGCTCGAGCCGCTTTTCATCGCGCACCTTGCTGACAATGAAGTGAAAGATTTCGTCGTGCAGCTCCAGGCCCTGCCGCGCCGATTCCTTTTCGAAGATCTCGCGATAGCGGTCAAGCGAAGGCGCGCTCACTTCGATCTTGTAAGGCAGGCGGCGCAGGAAGGCCGGATCCATCAGAGCTTCCGGCTCCAGATTCGTCGAGAAGATTACCGTCTCCTCGAAGGGAACGCTGAAGCTCTTGCCTGTATGCAGCTTGAGGTAATCGATGCGGCTTTCGAGCGGCACGATCCAGCGGTTGAGCAGCGCCGTGGGGCTGACAAGCTGCCGTCCAAAGTCGTCGATAAGGAAACATCCGTCGAGCGCCTTCATATGCATCGGCGCCTCGTAAAAATGACCGGTCTCGTTATAGCGCAGATCGAGCATGTCGAGCGTGAGCTCGCCGCCGACAATGACAAAGGGC
>DATGLJ010000279.1:0-13590 GCA_035294185.1 Occallatibacter sp.
TACATCTTCTCGATCGGCAACTGCACGAAGGTGAGCACGGGCGGCCAGGACCGCATCACCGGCTACACGGTCACCGCCGTGCCCGAAACCGTGGGCAAAACGGGCGACCGCGGCTTCTGCAGCGACCAGTTCGGCGAAATCAAATTCGACCCCGCCGGCGGCACAAACTGCAGCCAGCCTCTGCAATGACGGGGCGGCTTGGCCGCGCCTGCTGCAGCCTGCTTACGGCTGCAGCGCTGGTCTGCGTGCCCATGCCGCGGATTGCCGGCGCCGCCGACGCGGCCAGAGAAATCGCCCAGCGCGTCGACCATCACTACAACGCGCTGCAATCTCTCAAGGCGGAGTTTTCCGAGTCCTATGCCGGCCTGGGCATGAACCGCAGCGAAAGCGGCACGCTGCTGCTGCGCAAACCGGGCCGCATGAAGTGGGAATACGCGTCGCCTCCGGGCAAGGTCTTCGTTCTCGACGGAAAGTACGCCTGGTTCTATTCGCCCGGCGACCCGCAGGTGCAGCGCACGCCGGCGAAGGAACTCGACGACCTGCGCTCGCCGCTGCGGTTTCTGCTGGGCCACACCGAGCTTGAAAAGGAACTGAACAACCTCACTCTTGCGCCGGCCGCGAACGGCGCCTTTGTCCTCAGCGGCCAGCCGAAGGGGCAGGAGAACCGCGTCCGCAGGCTGAGCCTGACTGTAACGGCCGAGGGCGCAATCACCGGAATCGAGATTGAAGAGACCGACGGCGCCATCACGCGCTTTGCCTTCGCAAATCAGCAGCCGAATGCGGCCATTCCTCCCGATGTTTTCCACTTCACGCCGCCCAGGGGCGTTCCCGTGGTGGAAGCCACACCGCCCGTATAGTGCTCCGGCGATAAAGCGCCATGCGGCTGCCCCGGTCTACGCCGGCGCTGCGGATATGGGCAATCGCGAGCCGGACTGGCAGGGCTGAGTTTTCGCTGCCTGAAGTTGTTGCTTAACGGTCGAGCCGACACCGGTTCGGCGCGTTATCGTTCCGGATTCAGTCCGCATCGGCGCACTGGGTTCTATCCGTTTCCTCTTGACGCCGGCGAAGCAGAACGTTATCGTGATCGCGGCTCAAAAGGACAAAATGATCCATAAAGACCTGCTCATTCGCCCGCTTCTCGCTGGCTTCCTCTTTGCCGGATTTGCGCATGCACAGGCGCCTGCGCCCATTGTCAAAACTGCTCAGGGCGAAGCCATGGGAAAGCTGATTCACGACGGTCAGGAGAAGGCGTTCCTCGGTTTGCCCTACGCTGCGCCGCCGGTGGGCAATCTTCGGTGGAAAGCTCCCGCGCCGCCGGCTCGGTGGAGCGGCGTTCGCGACGCCACTAAGTTCGGTAATCGCTGCGAACAATGGCATATCTGGGATGACTACATCTTCACCGACCCTGGCCCTTCCGAGGACTGCCTCTATCTGAATGTCTATGCGCCCGCCGCGGCAAAACGGGGCAGTAACCTGCCCGTCATGGTCTGGATCCACGGCGGCGGTTTCCTCGCCGGAGCCGGTTCTGAACCGCGCTACACCAATCCCGCGCTGGTGGCGAAAGGCGTGATCGTTGTTACGCTGAACTATCGCCTGAATGTTTTCGGCTTCCTCGCCAGTGAGGACCTGGCCAAAGAACAGGGCGGTCATGCCGGCAACTACGGGCTCATGGATATTGTCGCCGCGCTGCGATGGGTGAAGGCCAACATCGCGGCCTTTGGGGGCGATAAGAATAACGTCACGATCTTTGGCGAAAGCGCCGGCTCTTTCGCCGTCAGCGCGCTCACCGTGGCGCCTTCGGCGCGCGGGCTGTTTCAAAAGGTTATCGGAGAAAGCGGGGCCTTCTTCGGCGGCGCTGTTCCGATGGCCTCCGCCAGCGAACGCGCCAGGCGCGATCAGGCATTCGTGACTTCGCTTGGCGCTGCCAACCTCGAAGAGCTTCGCGCAATGCCGGCCGGCGAGATTCTCGCGGCTGCGCAGAAACTGCGCGGTGTTGCATTCTCGGCCGTAGTCGACGGCGCTTTCCTGCCCGAGGATCTGCCCAGCGCATATGCCGCGGGACGCCAGGCGCATGTGCCCTCCATCATCGGCTGGAACCGCGACGAGCACGCCGGCACGCTTTCCAAAGGCATGACTGCCGAAAAATGGAAGGCCTACGCAAAAGAGCACTACGGCGACAAGGCCGGCGATTTCCTGCGAGCCTTCCCGGCGAACACCGATGAGCAGGCCGTTGACTCCGCGGACGACTTTACCGACAACCTCTTCATTGCCATCGGCGCATGGAAGTGGGTCGAAGCTCAGAGCAAGACAGGGCAAGCTCCCGTTTATCGCTATCGTTTCGATCGCGCCGCCCCGCCGGAACCTCTTCACCCCACCGGCAAATACGCATTTCACTCCACTGAGCTTGAATATGTCTTCGGCACTCTCGATGTGCGCCGTGGAGCTGCGTGGCAGCCGGCTGACCGCAAACTCAGCGATGAGGTAATCGAATATTGGACCAACTTTGCGCGCAGCGGAGACCCGAACGGAAACGATCTGCCTTACTGGCCGCGCTATGACAAAGAAAAAATGCTGATTCACCTCACCGATCCCATCACTGTCACGCCGGAAACAAAACGCAGCGAATTCGAATTTATGGCCAATGAGCCGCAGCCCCCGATGCGCTGAGGGCCGCGATCCCTTTGACGAATCGAAGAATGGATGGCTGCCAGGGCCCGGCGTTCAGAGAGAGTGCCGGATAAGTTTTTCCGGCAAAACAGGCTTCCATCCAGTTCGGCCGGCAGTGCGTAAAGCGGCTCCGGAACCCAGGAAGCCGAAGGAAAAAGGACCGAGCATCTCCGCCCTTTTCATTGCCCGCTGTTCCCGGTCCTGCGATCAATGCAGCCGGAAATCGACGTCGATGATCATCTGCACGGCGACCGGATGGCCCTGGTACATGGCCGGACGGAATTTGTACTGCTGCACGGCTTCGATGGCTTTCTCGTCGAGCCCCATGCCGGCGTGGCGCACCACGCGCACGTCCTGGGGATTGCCCTGCTGGTCAACGATGAGCTGCAGAGAAACAGTGCCCTGGAAGTTGGCTTTGCGGGCTTCCTCGGTGAACTCCGCCTCAGCCTGATGGATGACGACCGGGGCGCTGACGCCGCCGCCTACCGACATGATGCCGCCGCCGTAACCGCCCCCACTGCCCACGCCGGTACCGGAGCCGTGGCCGATGCCGATGCCGCCGCCCATGCCGGCGCCGAAGCCCGAGTGCGCACCGGCTCCCTGCGAAGCAAGCGCAACCTGCGGAGAGTCCGGCATGCCCATCGTCGGCATATTGGTATTCACCTGCATGTTAAGGTGCGTGTCGGGTTCAGCCGCAAGCTTCGGATGAACGATCTGCGCGATCTGCGCCGGCATCAGGTGGATATGCGGCGCGGGAAGCGGCTTCGGCAGCTGCGCCTTTACCGGCGGAACCACATGGTGCGCGCCGCCGCCGCCGCCGCCGCCCATCTGTTTCGCCACCGTCATCACCGGCGGAGGCGGGTCGGTGAGACTGAACCTGACGACGTTCTCAGCGCTGTGAACCACCGTCTTCGACGTCAGGCCCAGCCACAGAATGCCGCCGATGATCACCGAGTGCACGACCAACGAGATCGCTTTCGACTTCGGATCTTTCTGGGTAGAGTACAGAACCCCGCCATGGCTCAGTATGCCGTTGCTCACAGACGGCGCTGCGGAGGATCGCACCAGCTGCGGTATCGGACGCCAGGCAAGAGATCCGTCCTGCTGCATATCGAGTTGCGTATCGATTGCAAGCGAAGAGCGGTTGCAGGCTGGCATCCCCGGCGCCAGCCATCCTCTCGCGCCTCCGCCAGGCCGGCTTTCACTGCAGTTCGATCTGGTGCTCCGGATGACGAGATAACCCATACTGCTTTGCCGGGATGTCCCGGTCCCCCCTTTGAAGATTCGGACCTGCTCGCCTGATGGTTGGATGCTTCCGGCGCGCCGCGCGCATGCAGCGCGTTTTATCTACCAGATTCCCTTATCGCTGCCGGTAAGTTTCTGGCCTACGGCGGCGGCCGTCGCCAGCCATGGCAACAGGCTGAGGCGTGCGCAGTTGTGCAGCGAGCCCTTGCCCAGCACGCCCGCGAGCTGCGCCGTGTAAAGGCGCGCCGATTGCGGCATGATGGGCACGCGGATGAAACCGCGCGCGTAATAGGTTTCCGCAGCGCCGAACTGTGCAGCCGTCTGCACAAACCGCGGCAAATCGAGTCCGCCGCCGCGATAGCGCTGCACGTAATCGGAAACAATTCGCAGGTACGTTGCCGCGCCCTTCCAGATGCCGGCCCATTCAGCGGCGGCGCGCAGATCGGCATAGTCGATCTGCCCGGCCTCGGCTAACCCGGCGCTGTCCACGATGTCACACAGGCGGAAATAGAAGTGCCGGTACATGCGCTGCAACGTGGAGATCAGCAGCCGCTCGGTGACCGAGGCAACCGAAAACTCGCGCTCGCCGATGCGCACCCGGCGGGCGCGCCTGAGAACCAATGACGCAATCTCCACCTGCTCGCCGGTCTGGCCGAGGCGGCCTACGTGAATCTCGACCGATTCCGGCAGTCCCGGCAGCTTGAAATTCCATTTACACGCCAGCCGGTCGCCCCAGCTGCGCGGCTCGATTCGAGCATTGAAGCGGCCCGTCATCAGCCGGCAGACTTCCCCAGGGCTGGCGTCGGTATAGAGGTCGAGATCGCTGCCCAGGTCAGGCCAATGATCGAGCGTCTTGATGACCGCGACTCGGCGCCCATGCTCGTCAAAGGTCCGGCAGATTTCTGCAAGGTAGCTCATCGCGTTTTCGATGCGCAGGCGCTCCTCAGCCAGCGCCTGCCCCGCCCATGCGGCGCGCATTGCGTCGTTTTCTTCAAGAGCCAGCCGGTGAATTATGCCCAGGCCGCGGATCACGACGTGATTCAACTGCGCCAGCGCCAGCAGGTCGTCGAACTGCGCTCGCGCAAGTCGAAGAACATCGAACTTCGGCGAAAGATTGCCCGCATGGTCCTCGCGCCCGGCAAAAAGCAGGCGCGAA
The DNA here is from genome assembly GCA_035294185.1 of Occallatibacter sp. Lineage (GTDB taxonomy): Bacteria > Acidobacteriota > Terriglobia > Terriglobales > Acidobacteriaceae > Telmatobacter. Next base: position 5,069 of record DATGLJ010000279.1, read on the forward strand.
AGCAGAGTCAGCGATTGACTCGAAGGATATTGCGCAGTCAATGTGCTCATCATCCATCGCCCTCTTCTATTGCGGATTCTGCGGCGCGCTCGAGCCCGGCGCCGGCAAGGGCTTGGCGGCCGGAGGCTGCTGCCGTTGCAGGTTGTGGTTCCGGTCCTGCTGCGAAGGCAGGTTATCCTGCGCGCCGCCGCGAGGAATCAGCTCCACCGGCGCAGCCTGCTCGCGGCGCTGGCGGCCGTAAGACGCGAGCGCATTGTTGACTCGGTCTTCGCTGTCGCTCGCGACGCCGGCGATTCTTTGACCTTCGGCAAGCCGATCGGTGGCAATGCCCACGCGATCATTCGCATCCTGAGCCCGCAATGATTTTTCGTAGAAGAACTGCGCCGATTCCGGATCGCCATCGCGCTCGGCTACGTATGCGCGGTTGTTGAGCGAAAAGGCGCTGGAGGAATCAATCTGGTACGCGCGCAGAAAATCCTGCCGCGCGGCGGACCACTGGTTCTGGTTTGCTTCGAAGACGCCGCGCTCGTTGTACTTCAGCGCTTCGCGCTGCGGCTCGGTCATCAGCGCCATGCGTGCGTTCAGGCGTCTGGCGCTGGCCGCGGCCATGGCGCTGACCGATTTGCCCCGCCAGGATCGTTCCGCGGTCACCGAGACCCGCTCGGAGGTATGCAGGCCGGCGACCTGGTTGTAGTACTTCAGCGCAGAGTCGAAATCGCCGATTGCTTCGTGGGCGACGCCCAGATTGTTCATGGTGAATGGATTGTGCGGATCGACGGCAAGAGCCTGTTGCAGCATGGCAATCGCTTCAAATCCCCGGCCCTCGGCTACCAGGCGCATGGCCTCGAGATTGATGCGATTAATACGCATCGGCAGATCCTGAAGATTTTCATATGCGGCGCTCATTGGCTTGCCCTGGAGGCTCTTCAGGCTGCTCAGATCAATGGGCGCGCCGCAGCCCTGTTCGGTCGCCATCTGGTAGTACTTGTGCGCGCGATCCAGATCGCCGCGCAATTCTGCGACATAGCCGAGATTGTTCAATGTGAAAGGATCGGAGGGATCGTAAAGGTAAGCTTTCTCGAAATACGCTTCTGCTTTCTCGTACTGATTCCTGCGAACCGCCTGTACCCCGGCGCGGTTGAGCCTTTGCACCGGGCTGGATTTGCTGCGCAGCGGAATATTCAGGACCAGGCTGTCCTTGGCCTGCAAAACAGCCGGGAGCGCGCCCAATGCAGAGACAACCAGAAACTCAATAAGGAAAACAGTTCGTCTTTTGCTCATATTTCGGGGGCCGCGAATAGCTCGGGCAGTGATGCTCGTATGAGTTAGATGCACCGCAACCCTGCGTGTTGTCTTCATTGGCAGAAACGCGCGGGCCACCCGGCGGCAATTCCGCATCATCCAACAGATATGTTTGAAACTCGCTGGCTGGAGTGTCGGGCATGAGCCGATCCCTATCATGCGCCTTTTCATGGCTTGTCGCCGTTGGAATGGCTGTAATGCAGGCCTGCGGCGCGCGAGCACAATCGCAGAATCTTTCAGGAACGCTCGCGGCGATCGGAGCCGACATTCCGACCACAGGCAAGGCCACGCTGCCGCCGCTGCCAGGCGGCAAAAGCACCCTTTTCGGCGGCGCGATCCGCGACGTGGATCCGGTGCGCGATCAGTTCATGCTTGATATCTACGGCGAGCGCCCGATGAAGATCCTCTTTGACGAGCGGACGCAGGTGTATCGCGACGGCAAGAGGATTCCCCTGCACGATCTGGGCGCGGTAAAGCATGCCTCCGTGCAAACAACACTAGATGGAACGCACATCTTTGCAATGAGCATCCACATCCTCTCCGAGCTTCCTGAGGGCGATTATCGCGGCCGCGTAATGCGATACAGGCCGGCCACCGGCGAACTGCAGCTTGACGCCTCGCCTGCTCCGCCGTTTACCGTGACGGTTTCGCGCAATGCCTTGTTCGTGCGCAAGGGTCAGCCGGCGTTTGTTGCGCAGGGCTCCGGGCCGCAGGATTTGCGCCCGGGCTCGCTCGTGGAGGTTACATTCGCGGCCGGCCAGGGCCCGCATGCTGTCGCCTCTCAGGTTGTGGTGCTGGCCGTCCCGGGAAGCCCGTTTATCTTCAGCGGCGATCTGACCGCTCTCGATACGGCCGAGGGAACGCTGGCGCTTGTCGATCCACGGGATCAGAAGACCTACCGGATCGTTTTCAACCCGTATCAGATCAACAGCAAAAATCTGCATGTCGGCCAGAGCGTGCGCATTGTTGCCACTTTCGATGGCAGCGATTATGAAGCAAGCGAGATTCTCGCTCGCTAGCATTCGGCCGCGTCCGGGGAAGTCGCCCCCAGAGTGTGACAGGCCGCTGAAGCAACCGTTATGCTTGATGATGGGCAGTTAAGTAAGGCGCCAGCTGCAGCCAGAACCTGAAAATTGGTGGCTGCCGCCGGAGGTTTTCCAATCGTGCATATTCCCGTTGCTTTCCCTCTTGTCGCCTCGGTGGCTGGCCTCGCCGGAGTGCTGGCATGGCGCATACGTGAGGGCCGTACTGCGGTCACCGCGCGCAAGATTCTGATTCCCCCCGCCGGCATGGCTACGGGATTCTCGATGTTTATTATCCCCGCCTTTCGCGTACCATTTACCTGGGCCATTGCGGCGTTTCTCATCGGGGCTATTGTGCTGGCATATCCGCTGCTGCTCACCTCGTCGCTGCAGCGCAGCGGCGACGTGATCATGATGAAGCGTTCGGGCGCATTCTTCACCGTTGTCATCGCCCTGGCCGCAATCCGCTATCTTGCGCGCGGCTACTTCGATTCGATTCTCTCGATCGAACAGACCGGCGGGCTCTTCTTCATTCTGGCCTTCGGAATGATTCTGCGCTGGCGCTTGAACATGTTTCGCAAGTACCGCGCGCTGACCGCCGCACAGGCAGCTGCGGTCTGAGCGTGCAGGGGCTGCGGCCGATAGCGGGCGCGCAGCCCTGCAGTTACCGCTCACTTTTCAGCAGCTGCTGCTTCGCCCATCGCTCCGGGCGGAAATGCGTCAGTAAGCGAAATCACCTTCATCTGAGCCTTCAGATCGGCCAGTGACGCCGCCGTGGTCACGGTAATGATCCGCGTCTCGCCCGGCAGCAGGTCGAAATAATTGTCGGAAAGCTGCGCATCGAGATTGCCGAACGAGAGATACACGTCTCGCGCGAGGACCGGTGAGCCGATCTTAACGGCATAAGTGTTCTGTCCAGGCGGCTGCGCCTCTGAGCCGTCGCTGCCATTTGCCGGTTGCGAACCGGCAACGTCCACAGTGAGCACTGCCGGTCTCAGGTGCACCTGTTTGGTCGGCATCAGATAAATGAGATTCCTCGATATGTCTCCGTCCGGCCCGCTTAGGTTAGCTGCCACGAAGACGCGGGACAGATCGCCGGCCGCGGCGGACAATTTCTCGAGCGGCCATTCGAGGTAGGTTTCGCTCGCCAGCGGCGCCACCTCTACAGAGCGGCTGTCCTCGAGCAGCACCTTGCCGTCGAAGTCCATCAGCCGCACGCGTAAAGTGGCCTGCTGCGCCGCTGTACGATCCGAAACGATGTACACACGCACCATGCCGTCTTCCACATGCGGCGAAACCAGAATAGGCGCGTAGAACCGGCGCGCGTAATACTGCAGCGCCTTCCACCGGCCGTCGTAGTCGATCGACGACCATGAAGCGACGGGCCAGCAGTCATTCAATTGCCAGAAGATAGAGCCCATCGTCTCCGGACGGCTGCGCCGGAAATGTTCCGCACCGATCTTGATCCCCTCGGCCTGCAGCACCTGGCTGACGTAAAGAAAACTGGGAAAATCCTTCGGTTCGGGATAATCGCGCAGCATGTAATCGTGAATGATGGAATTGCCTTCGTCGTTCTTCTGATGCGCCAGCATTACAGGAGTGAAAATGCCGGTGCGATCCTCGGGCTTAGTAAAGGTTTCGATGGTGCGCATCTCCGGGAACGACTGGAAGCCGTACTCGGTGACAAAGCGCGGATGATGCGTTTCGTATGTCGAGAACGGGACGCGGCCGTGCCACACGTCCCAGATATGCGCATCGCCGGACTGAAATTTGTCGCTCAATTCCTCATAGTCGGAGCTGGGCGAGCTGGGCCAGTAGGGCGTTTCGGCGTCCAGCCGCTCAACCACACGATTGAGAATGCCGCTGAACTCAGTGAGATAGTCCTGCCACATCTGGAACTTCACGTCGAGCGGCAGAGCACCGCGCTTGCCCCAGTTCAGCGCTTCCTCGGTTTCGTTGTTGCCGCACCAGATGACGATGCTGGGGTGGTTGCGCAGCCGGCGCACCTGGTCGTCCGCTTCTGCTTCGATATTCTGCTTGAAAGCATAGGTGCCGGGCTGCCAGTTGTTGCCAAACATGAAGTCCTGCCAAACCATGATGCCCAGTTCGTCGCAAAGCTCATAGAACTCGTCGGTTTCGTAGTAGCCGCCGCCCCAGTGGCGGATCATGTTCATGTTTGCGTCGCGTGCAGACTGGAGAATTCTGCGGTAATCGGCTTCGGTTACGCGATCGGGAAAGCTGTCGAAGGGGATCACGTCGGCGCCCTTGGCGAAGACCGGAATGCCATTGACGATGAACTGGAATGAGCGGCCCCATTTGTCGAGATGACGATCGAGCACAATCGAGCGCAGTCCGGTCTTCAGGGTGCGCTCTTCGGCCGTTTGCCGGCCGGTGGTAAGGTGCGCCGTGAAGGTGTAGAGCGGCTGCGCGCCGTAGCCGGCCGGGTACCACAGCGCTGGTTTCACAATCTCGATCGGCAGCTCGACCAGGTTCATGCCGGCGTGCAGTTGCACGCTGCGGGTCGCGGTTGCCGGCTTGCCATTGAGCGAGTAATCGATGCTGACCGTGGCAGGGCCGTCGCTGGCGGCTTCTACCTCCACCTGTGCATCGAGATGCGCTGCGATGGCGCTGACGTCGCGCTGGCGAACGGCAAAGTCCGCAATGCGCGCTTTGTCCCAGCCTTCGAGCCGCACCGGGCGCCAGATGCCGCTGGTAACGAAGCGCGGTCCCCAGTCCCAGCCGTATTCATACGCGGCTTTGCGGATGTAGGTCCTGGCTTCAGTGCCGGTCTTCGGCTGCCATGGGTCGGTGGCGGCAACCGCTTCTGCCGCCGCGATGGGCGAAGGAAACACCACGCGCAACTCGTTCGAGCCGGAGCGAAGATGGCTCTTCACGGGAACGCGCCAGATGCGGAACATATTGTCGGCGTCGAGGACCTTTTCGCCATTCAGATAGACCTGTGCCGCTGCGTCCAGCCCGTCAAAGACCAGGTCGATGTTGGCGCGCTGCATTACGGCAGCCGTTACGTCGAAATCCGTCCGATACTCCCAGCTTGCATTTTCAATCCACTGCAGCTTTGCTTCGTTGTCGCGGTAGAACGGATCGGGAATCACCTTGTTGGCCAGCAGGTCGAGATGCACATCGCCGGGAACGGTTGCGGGCAGCCATCCAGCACTGTCTGCCTGCGCGGCTCCGGTGATTTGCCGGAACTGCCAGCCGCTGTTGAGCTGCTGCACCTGATTCTGCGCTGAACTGCTCTGCGCGCCAGCGCTTCCCTGCACTGCAGCGAGCGCTGCGCCCGCCACCAAGGCGAAGAAAACCTGCTTCCTCATTCCGAATCTCCTGTTTTTTTGAAGAGGCGCTTTGAGGCACAATTCCACCCGCTGCACAGGCTAACATCACAGGGCGCGGTATCCGGCATGGAAATGATCCGTCAGTCCCCTTTCGAACCCAGTCTCCGGGCTAAGGATGGCGGCTCTCCGGAGGCCGGCCTGGCAAAAGGCGCCGGGCCGGCTCCCGTGAATGTCCTACTGCTCTCGCCGCCCGGCGCGCAGCGGAACTTCTGACGCGATTACGCCAGAGTCAGTTGACCGCGCAGACGGATATCGGCGCTGGAGGAGCCAACGAGCAACTTCACGTCGCCTGCCTCGTAATCGAACTGGTTCTTATCCTCGTTCCAATACCTCAGCGCAATGTGGTCATGGGGCAGAGACAGCGTTACTGCCCGCGTTTCTCCCGGCTCCAAGGACACACGGCGGAAATCGGCCAGCTGCAAAGCAGGCCGCTGAACCTTACCGGAAACAGCAACGTAAAGCTGCACTACCTCATCGCCAGCCACAGACCCGGTATTTTCAAGATCCACGGTCAGATGAATTGTGCCTCCGGGAGCAAGACGGCCCGCATCAAGACGCAGGTTTCTGTAGGCAAAGCTGCTGTAACTGAGACCGTGGCCGAAGGGATAAAGCGGCTCTCCGCGGAAATACATGTATGTCCTGCCATGCTTGATGTCGTAATCATGAAAATTCGGCAGCTGGCTGACGTCGCGATACCACGTCGAACATAGCTTTCCGCCTGGGTTGTAGTCGCCAAAGACCGCATCGGCAATCGCATTGCCCTGCTGCTCGCCTGCAAAGAACGAGGCGAGGATCGCCGGCGCCTTCCGGCTGGCCTCGCTCAGAGCCACCGGGCAGATCGTGTTGATGATGACTGCGGTGCGGGGATTGGCCGCGAGCACCGCTTTCACCAGGTCGTCCTGCACCTCTGGCAGCGCAATGTCGCACCGGTCGCGGCTCTCCTCGGAAAGCAGCCAGTTGTCTCCCACAAACACAAGGGCGACATCCGCCTGCGAGGCCGCCTTTACGGCGGCTTCAAACAGAGAGTCGATCTTCGGACCGATAATCGAGCAGCCGGGCGCGTAGATGACCTTCTGCTCAGCCATTCCTTGCTGAGAAACCGGCGATAACCGGAACGAACGCATGGTCAGAAAGCTGCCGTTCCTGCTGCCCGCGAAGCGGAGAAAGACAATGTGCCGGCCCGCAACTCCGTTCAGTTCTGCTTTGACGGTCTTCCAGGTGTTCATGCCTTCCGTTGCCGCGACATGCGCGGCCGCTACGGGCGGATTGGTCAGACTGTCGAGATGAACCGCAATCTCTCCGTCGAAACGAGCGGCGACATCGAATTCGATCGAGGTCCTGCCGGTGAAATCAAGCAGGCCATACTCAGCCCAGGAATTGTTCCTTATGTTCGTGAGCGCCTGCTGGCCGTCCTCCAGATAGCCGACGACCGGGCCATGAGGATCGGATGTGTTGAGATACTCGCCGGCCGGAACCATGCCGTCCGCAAACAGCGTTACGCCCAGCGCTGCGGCAATGCCCGCATACGGCGAGACGGGATACATCGACCTGCCGCTATAGCCGCCCAGATGACATGTGCCGGCCAGGGGACCGATCACCGCAACGCTGCGAACCTTGTCTTTGCTCAGCGGCAGCAACCGCCCATCGTTTTTGAGAAGTACCAGCGACTGCCGCGCGGACTCACGCGCCAGCTCGCGGCGCGCGTCATCTTCCAGAATCGAGGCCGATATGCCGCTCCAGGGAACCGAGGCCGGCGGATCGAATTCGCCAAGCAGGAAACGTCCCGTCAGCACCCGCGTAAGCGCGGAACGGATCGCATCCTCGGAAACGAGCTGCTTCTGCACGGCGGTCATCAGAAACGTTGAAAACGTCCGTCCGCAGTTCAGATCCGAACCTGCCCTGATGGCCACGGCCGCTGCTTCCTCGGCGGTGTTTACATAGTGGTGCGTATTGTAGATATTGCCGATTGCATCGCAGTCGGAAACCACGTAGCCCTTGAAATTCCACCGGTCGCGCAGCACTTCTGTCAGCAGGAAATGACTGGCCGAGCATGGAATCCCCCACAGCGAGTTATATGCCGACATCACGCTGAACACATGGCCATCTTTTACCGCCGCCTCAAAGCCGCGCGAATAGTACTCCCAAAAACTGCGGCGGTCCGGCGCCGCATCCGCATAGTTGCGATCGGTATCCGTATCGTTGCAGGCGTAATGTTTTGCGCAGGCAATCGTCTTCAGATATTTCGAATCGTCGCCCTGCATGCCGCGGACTGCCTGGACGCCAAAGACCTGCACCATCCATGGATCCTCGCTGAAATTTTCATTCACGCGCCCCCATCGCGGATCGCGAAGGCCCATGTTGACGGTAGCAGGAGAAAAGAAGGCCAGTCCGCGTCCGGTCTTGTTATGGTAAGCGCGCGCTTCGTCGGAGATTGCGCTGTAGACTCTGTGAACAAGCTCGGGGTTCCACGAGCATCCCAGCGCAATCGGCTGCGGAAACGATGTGATCGGGCCGTCCACGGCCACGCCGTGCAGCGCCTCGGTCCAGTAGTTGTACTGGCTCAGGCCTAAGCGGGGCACAGCCGGCGCGTTGTTCACCGTCTGGCTGACTACCTCCTCAAGCGTCATTTGTTTCACCAGGGCCGCTGCGCGCTTCTGCGCGCGCATAAATGCCTCTTCTGAAATGCCGCTTCCGTTCTCTTTTACGGTCTGTGAAAAGACCTCACGGTCCAGAGTCGCCGCTGCAACCATGGCTGCCGAACCCGCAATAAAGTCACGCCGCGATAATTTCGAACAGGCGCCAGATCCCGAATTTTTCTGATTCAACTGAATTCTCCTTATTTTGT
>DATGLJ010000280.1:0-6260 GCA_035294185.1 Occallatibacter sp.
GGCCCGCAACGCCGGCGACGAGGACGAGCGCGCCGAGATGCTCGACCGCATCGAGCAGGACGCCATCCAGCTTGACTCGATGCTGGAGCGCATCCTCACCGTGGCCCGCTTGGAAAGCGGCCAGCAGCAGCCCAGCTTCGAGCCTATCTTGCTCAACGACGTGCTCGACGAAGTCCTGCATGATGCCAACTTCGAGGCGGCGGCCGCGGGCGTCACAATCTCCTACCACTGCGACGGCACCGTAAAGGTAAACGGTGATGCCGGCCTGTTACGCAGCGCGGTAGAAAACATTGTGCGCAACGCCATTTTCTATTCCGGCGAAGGCGGCCAGATCGAGGTCAAGCTGGAGAAGAGCGACGGCACAGCGGTGATTTCCGTTCGCGACAACGGGCCGGGAGTTCCGGAAAAAGCCTTGCCCTTGCTCTTCAAGCCGTTCTATCGCGTCGACGACTCGCGCGGAACCACCACCGGCGGCATGGGGCTGGGGCTGGCGATTGTGCGCAATGCCGTCGCGGCGCACGGCGGCAGTGTCGCGGCGAAGAACATCTTGCCCCATGGGCTGGAAGTCGAACTGCAATTGCCTACCACCCCCACACCGGCGGGACGACGCAGCAGCGCCGAAGTCAAGCTGGCCAAGGCGTAGGAAGCCGCTGTTCGCTTTTCGCTCTTGGCTCTTAGTACGGTTGTCGTTCCAGTGGTCTCACTGGCTGCGGTATCTCGGTGGAGAACACTACGCTGAGCCGCCCAGAACGAGCCCCGCAGGGGCGGTATTTGTGTTAGCCCCGGGCGTGAGCCCGGGGTCAGGCGTCAACAATGGGCGTGAGTCCCGTAGGGACGGCACAGCCTTTCGATGGAGCCTTTCGTCCCTTCGCGGGCCTAAGTACACAAACGCAGTCGTGATTCGAACAGGACGCGCAGAAGAGAAGCTCAGCGTAACCAGCGAGCAGCAGGTCCCTCCGCTCGGGGCTGAGGCCCCTCGGTCGGGATGACACATTGAGGGAAGGTCAAGGCCAAGGGCGAACAGCGAAGGGCGAAAAGCCGCAAGCGAAGAGCGAAAGGCGAATAGCGACCACCAGCCTTTGTGATAGCTTATCCCTTCCGGAACGAAGCTCGATGTTCACCAACGATCTCCTGAAGGCCAAACGCATTCTCATCACCGGCGGCGGCACCGGCATCGGCCGCGCCATGGCCGAGCGATTCCTCCAGCTCGGCGCAACGGTTTCCATCTGCGGGCGGAGAACTCACATCGTCGAGCAGACCGCGAAGGAGCTTGCCGCCTCCACCGGCGGCGCGATTGAAGGTTTTGCCTGCGATGTGCGCAACGCCGAAGCCGTCGAGGCGCTCATCGAAAGGCTCTGGGCCGCGGGACCGCTCGACGTGCTGGTCAACAATGCCGCCGGAAATTTCCTGGCCAAGACCGAAGAGCTTTCCCCGAATGCCTTCGACGCCGTGATCGGTATTGTGTTGAAGGGCACCATCAACCTGACCATGGCCTGCGGACGCCGCTGGCTCAAGCAGCATCACCCGGGCGTGGTGCTCAGCATCGCCACCACCTACGCCGAGACCGGCTCGGCCTACGTGGTGCCCAGCGCGGTGGCCAAGGCCGGCGTGGTGGCGCTGACGCGCAGCCTGGCGGTCGAGTGGGGCGGGCGCGGCATTCGCACTGTGGCCATTGCTCCCGGCGCCATTCGCACCGAAGGCGCTTTCTCGCGCCTGCTGCCCACCCCTGAGATGGAAAAGCTCCTGCTCCAGCACAATCCGCTGCACCGCTTCGGCACGCTCGACGAGGTTGCCAACCTGGCGGCCTTTCTCATCAGCGACCAGGCGGGCTACATCAACGGCGAGATGGTGTACATGGACGGCGGCGAGGTGCTGGCCGGCGCCAGCAGCTTCAGCCTGCTGGGGCGGCAGATCCCCGATTCCGCGTGGCAGATGATGAAGCCGAAGAAACAGTAGCTGTTGGCTATGGTCAACGTTGGGGAGACGAGACGCCCTTTGGGCCGGCGCGGTAAAAAAGTCGCCGAAGGTGCAGGGGCTGCTGCCGGAAATGCGTCCCGCTTGTGGAAGGTCCCCGTTGATGGGCATGGTTCCTTTCGGGTCTGATGGCAGCCTCCGGTGAACACCGGCGATATAATCCTTGATATGAAAAAGCTGGTTACCTTGATTCTTGCCACGCTGTTCGCGATCTCGGCACCGGCATACGCGAAAAGTCACCATCATCACTCTCGCCATGCCAAGCGCCACCACGCGGCGCACGCACACCACGCGCACAAGGCGAAATGATCTCCAGTTTGTAGGAAAAGCGCGATAGGTTGTTGGCCGGCGTTTCGGCTGAGCGCCGGGCCAAGGGATTTTCTTAACGAATTGCCGTCGGAGACTACTCCGGCTGGATGCCGATGACCGCCATCATGCGGCCCGTCCTGCCAAGCTCGGCGCGGTGCGAAAAGAAGCGCGTCGTGTCGCACGCGGTGCATCCCGGGACAATAGAAATCTCCTCCGCACGCAGGCCGGCTTCCAGCAGTTGCCGGCGATTGGCCTCCACCAAGTCGAGATGGATTTCCGGTCCGAGATCGCCGTGTCCGGGCGGCCGTTGGTTCAGAAACAGCAAGGGATAGCGCACGTGCAGGGCGTTGGCGTCGAAGATTTCTTCGAACAGCTGGGCGGAGTAAGCGAATTGCGATTCGAACTCGGCCCGCACCTCAGGCCCCACCCGGTAGCAGCACCGGCGGATCGACGGGCCGATAGCAGCGCGCAGCTCGTGCGGCCGGCTGCCGAAGCGCCGCCGCATTTCGCCCACGCCCTTTTCTACGATGCGCGCCACCGTCCCGCGCCAGCCGGCATGAAACGCCCCTACCGCGCGCCGCTCGAGGTCCACCACCAGCACGGGAACACAGTCGGCGGTCTTGATCGCCAATAGCACCGCCGGGGCGTTGGTGATCAGGCCATCGCCGGCCAGTGGCTTGTGCGCTGCCGCGTCCACGCGATGCACGATCGCAGAATGTATTTGCTTGAGCTGCGCCAGCGGCCAGAGACCGCCCTTGCCATTCGTCGCGCGCAGCGCAGCCAGCAGCACCTGCCGGTTGCGCTCGACGTTCTCCTTGCTGTCGTCCGGTGTGAAGCCGAGATTCAGCGTCCGGCCTCCATAGCAGGTGGAGACGCCGCCTCCGCGCGTACTGAAGCCATGCACCAGCCACGGCACACAGGCGAAGTTTGGCGCGCGCAGGATGTCGAGCGCGTTGACGGCTTCCGGCGCGCGGCGGTTCGGCATGGTTCGAGGATGCCGCTGGGGTGCGGTCACAGTTCGATTCTAGATCAGGAGCTGGCGCCTCACCGCGCAGGGGTGGACGCGACGCTCATGCACAGCGCATAAAATTGCCTGTGGGCCATGCTGCTCTACTACATCACCGATCGCAAAGCGTTCGCGGGGACAGAAGCTCAGCAGCGGGCAGCAGTGCTGCGGCGCATTGCCGAGGCCGCCCAAGCCGGCGTCGACTACATTCAGCTTCGCGAGAAAGACCTGCCGGCGCGCGAGCTCGAAGGGCTGGCGCGGGAGGCGCTGCGGGCTGTCCGCGACCACGGCAGCGCCAAATTGCTCATCAATGGCCGCGCTGACATCGCGTTGGCCTGCGGCGCTGACGGCGTGCACCTGCCCTCCCGTGAGCTTCCCGCTGCGGAAGTCCGCGCCCTGTGGAGCAAGTGCGCCGCCGGGGCTGCGGCCAGTCCCGGTGTTGGAGTTGCCGGAGTTGAGAGCACGCGGTCCCTTGCAAGTTTCGATGTGGGAGTTGTTGCGACGATCGATCGCGGGCCGCTCATCGGCGTCTCTGCTCACTCGCCGGCCGATCTATGCGAGGCCGAAGCGCAGGGGGCGGACTTCGCGGTGCTGGCGCCGATCTTCGAAAAGGCGCAATTTTCGGTGAAGGGAATCGGCCTGCAAGCGCTGCGCGAAGCGTGCTCGGCTGTGCAAGCGCAGCGAGGTGATTCATCGCGATTTGCCGTGCTGGCGCTCGGCGGAGTAAATCTGGGGAATGCGCGCGCCTGTCTCCAAGCCGGGGCCGCTGGTATAGCGGGGATCCGGCTTTTTCAGAACGGCGACATCTCCGAGACCGTGCGCCGGCTGCGGCGAACTTAGAAGAACCAGAATCGAGCAGCTAATCCGCCACCTGTTTGGTTTCGCTTTCCGGGGCAGCGGCGCTCGGCGGCAGCGGCTGGCCATTGATTTTGGCGACGGGGGCGCTGCGCGCCGGCGCCTTGGCGTTGCGGCCGGACTTTTCAAACTGCCCGATGTGCCAGATGTCGCGGGCATACTCCAGCACGGTGCGATCGCTGGAGAACTTGCCGCTGCGCGCCACGTTGAGGATGGCTTTGCGCCACCACACGCCCCCCTCCAGGTATTCGCCGCCGATGAGCTGCTGGGCTTCGATGTAGGCAGGGAAGTCGGCGATGTGGAAGTAGCGATCGCCGCGGTGGACGAGCTCGTCGAAGATCCAGCGAAACAGCCCGTGTTCATTGGGACAGAAGCGGTCGGAGGCGAGCGCGTCCATCACCTCGCGCACCGCCGCTCCCCTCTCATACAGTTCGTGCGGATTATAGGAGCCCTTTTGCTGCATCTCGCGGATCTCTTCCGCGCGCAACCCAAAGATATAGATGTTGTCCTCACCCACTTCCTCGGCGATTTCGATGTTGGCGCCGTCGTAGGTGCCTATGGTGAGGGCGCCGTTCATCGCCAGCTTCATATTGCCGGTGCCGGAGGCTTCCATGCCGGCCAGGGAAATCTGCTCACTCAAGTCGGCGGCGGGGATGATCAGCTCTGCCAGGGAGACGCGATAGTCCGGCAGGAAGGCGACGCGCATTACATCGCGGGTGCGCTCATCGTTGTTCACCACTTCGGCCACGCTGTGGATGAGCTTGATGATCTGCTTGGCGGCCCAGTAGCCGGGTGCGGCCTTGCCGGCAAAGATGCGGGTACGCGGCACCGGCGGCATCTCGCCACGCTCCACGATGCCGAGGTAGTCGTGGATGATGCCCATGACGTTCAGCAATTGCCGCTTGTACTCGTGGATGCGCTTGATCTGCACGTCAAACATCGAATCCGGGTCGATGGCGACGCCGCTCAGGTCCTGGGCCACGGCCGCCAGCCGCAGCTTGTTCTGCCGCTTGACCTCCTTGAACTGCTCGCGAAAGGCTTCGTCTTCGGCGAACGGCTCCAAGTCGCGCAGCCGGTGCAGGTCGGTGATCCACTTGTTCTCGTCGAGGGTGCGGCTGATGAGCTCCGTGAGAGCCTCATTGGTCTTCATCAGCCAGCGGCGCGGGGCAACGCCGTTGGTCTTGTTGTTGAATCGCTCCGGCCAAACCTGGGCGAACTCCGGCGCCAGGGAACGAAGCATCAGGTCGGTATGCAGCTTGGAAACGCCGTTGACGGAATGGCTGCCTACGATGCAAAGGTTAGCCATTCGCACCTGCTTTTCATAGCCCTCTTCGATGATCGACATGCGGCGGCGCTGATCATCGCCGAGGAAGGAATACTGCTGCATGTCGCGCAGAAATTCGTGATTGATGTTGAAGATGATCAGCATGTGCCGCGGCAGCACCCGCTCCAGCAGCGGCACCGACCACTTTTCCAGCGCCTCGGGCAGCAAGGTGTGATTGGTGTAGGCCAAGGTCTGCTGCGTGATCTGCCACGCCTGCTCCCAGGGCAGTTTGTCTTCATCGAGCAGGATCCGCATCAGCTCGGCTACGGCGAGAGCGGGATGGGTGTCGTTCATCTGGATAGCGACTTTGGCCGGCAGCAGCTCAATGTTCTTGTGCTGCTGGCGGAAACGCCGCATGAGGTCGCCCATGGCGCAGGCCACCAGGAAATATTCCTGCACCAGGCGCAGCTCTTTGCCGCTCATCACCGAATCGGAGGGATACAGCACCCGCGAGATGTTCTCCGACTGGATCTTCTGCTCGACGGCGCGAATGTAGTCGCCGCGGTTAAAGATTTCGATGTCGAAGTCCTCCGAGGCGCGGGCGGTAAACAGGCGCAGCCAGTTCACGGTCTGGCCCAGGTAACCGACAATCGGCATGTCGGTAGGGATGCCGACGACAATCTTTGCCCCTAACCAAACCTGCTCCAGGCTGTGCTCCACCTCGCGCGGCCCCTCCACTTTGCCGTAGAGCGGGATGTTCACCGCTTCTTCCGGGTGCTCGATTTGGAACGGGGTGCCGTTGGCCTTCCAGCGGTCCGGCTTCTCGCGCTGGAAGCCGTTGTAGATTTCCTG
>DATGLJ010000281.1:0-5708 GCA_035294185.1 Occallatibacter sp.
GACCCGAAGGCGTTTGTGGAGTCGCTGCTCGGGTAAAAACCGAACGATGCCCCGCCCTGACTTTGCCGGGCGGAAACCGGTAATTCCGCAACCGGGTTCTCCGCTCGGCATCCTGCACGGTCAGGAGGCTTCCGGCCGGACGCTTTCTCCTCGCCTGCTAGGATAGGATTCTGCCGGCAGGCACCCGAAAAATCCTCGAAGAATGTCGACCGCTGCGTCACACATTTCCGATCGGGACCGTTCCTGGATGCAGCGCGCGCTGGAGCTGGCGCGGCGCGGCATCGGCCTCTGCTCGCCCAACCCCGTTGTCGGCTGCGTGATTGTCGACAAGTGGGGCCAGGCGGCCGGCGAAGGCTGGCACGAATACGACAAGATGGACCACGCCGAAGTTGCGGCGCTCAAAGCTGCGGAAGATGCAGGCGATCGAGTGCGCGGCGGCACGGCCTACGTCACTCTCGAACCCTGCAACCACACCGGCCGGACGCCCCCCTGCACTGCAGCGCTGATAAAGGCCGGCATCGAACGCGTGGTAGCCGCGACACTCGACCCCAACCCGCATGTCGCCGGCGGCGGCATGCAGGCGCTGCGTGCGGCGGGCGTTCAGACAGAGGTCGGGGTATGCGAAGACGAGGCGCAGCGGCTGAACGAGGGCTTCGCCCGCTGGGCGCAATCGGGCCGGCCGTTCGTGCTGATGAAGGTGGCGATGTCGCTCGACGGGCGCATCGCGCCGCCGGCCGGCATGCACATGGCCCGCGAGCCCTACTGGATCACCAGTGAAGCCGCGCGCGCCGCCGTACAGCCGCTGCGCTGGCAGGCTGATGCAGCCATGGTCGGCGTCGACACGGTGGTGGCCGACGATCCCATGCTCACCGACCGCAGCGGCCTGCGCCGCCGCCGGCCGCTCCAGCGCGTCGTGCTCGACTCCGCGCTCAGGATGCCGCTCGATTCCAAGCTTGTCAAAACGGCGCAGAACGACGTGCTGGTCTTTACTGTTTCGAAAGACGAGCGGCGCATCGACGAATTG
Organism: Occallatibacter sp.; assembly: GCA_035294185.1. Taxonomy (GTDB): domain Bacteria; phylum Acidobacteriota; class Terriglobia; order Terriglobales; family Acidobacteriaceae; genus Telmatobacter. The sequence continues at coordinate 1,025 of DATGLJ010000281.1, forward strand.
CGCAGCCGCGGCGTGCGCGTGGAGGTGCTGCCCGCCGAATCCGGCCGCGTCCCGCTGGGCAGAGTCCTCGACATGCTGGGCGCCGAAGGCATCCTGACGCTGCTGACCGAAACCGGCACGCGGCTGAACACGGCGCTGCTGGCCGCCGGCATGGTCGATCGTATTCACCTCTTCGTTGCTCCGCAGATTATGGGCTCGGATGCAGTGCCCGCCTTTCGCGGTGTGCCCCATTTCATCCACATGGGGCAGCTTGAAGTGGAGCGCTACGGCAATGACCTGGGCCTCTGTTCCCTGCTGCGCAACCCGTGGGAAAAGAAGTGATCAGTAGTCAGTAGTCGGTGGTCAGGCCGGAAGGACATGGCCGGCAATCATTCTGTTCGTTCTTCGTACAATAAAACTATGTTCACCGGCATCATCGAGCGGACCGGAACGCTGGTCGGCCTGACCGGCCGCGGCCCAAACCGCGCGGGCGTCCGGCGGATCACCATCGAAGCGCCGGGCATCGCCGAACAGCTGCGCGAGGGCGATTCGCTGGGCGTAAGCGGCGTGTGTCTGACGGCGCTTGATCCTGACCCGAAGTACTTTCACGCCGACCTGGCGCAGGAAACGCTCGACCGCACGACGCTCGGCCTGCTCAGGCCCGGCGCCACGGTGAACCTGGAACTGCCCATGGCCGCCGGCAGTCCGCTGGGCGGGCACATTGTACAGGGACATGTGGACGGGGTCGGGGAGATTCGTTCCCTTGAACCTCTGGTCCCGCGTTCGAGTCCCGATTTCAACCCCCAGGCGACCGACTGGACACTGAAAGTACGGGTTCCGGAAGAACTGCGCCAATGGATGGTTCCGAAAGGCTCGGTTGCGGTCGAGGGCATCAGTCTCACGATCGCCGGGATAGATGGCGACACGATCCGGATCGCCATTCTGCCGCTCACCTACTGGCGGACCAACCTGCACACGCTGGCGCCCGGCTCGCCGGTCAATATTGAGGCCGATGTGCTGGCCAAGATGGCATCGGTGCAGGCGCAGGCGAAAAAGCCCGGCTTCGACCTGACCGAAAACTGGCTGATCGCAAACGGATACTGATCGCGTTTTTCCATCGTATGCACGCCATCTAAGCGGCGAGCGTTCCGCTCTCTCCGCCCGTCTATCCATTGAAGTTACACTTGGGTAGGGGTTTTGCCCGGGCCCGAGGCCCTTGCGGCGGTTGGATTTATGGCAGAGTTCGTAATCAGGCTGGCCGATGAGCGCGGCCGCGTGCAGGAGCAGGTGCAGACTGCGGCCACGGCCGAGGAGCTGCGCGCGCGCTTTACCCACGCCGGCTACCATGTTTTCAGCGTCAAGGCGCGGGGCGGGCTGGGCACGGGCCGGCGCAAGGTCAAGCTTGAGCCGTTTCTGATTTTCAACCAGCAGTTTCTCACGCTGATCCGCGCCGGGCTGCCCATCCTCAGCTCGATCCAGATGCTGAGCAAGATCCAGAAGAACGCCAGTTTTGCCGCGCAACTGGACGATGTGTCGAATCGGGTGAAGCAGGGCGAGGCGCTTTCGGCGGCATTCGAGGCGCAGAGCGGTTTCCCGCTGATGTATACCACCACGCTGCTCGCCGGCGAGCGCTCGGGTAACCTGCCGGAGGTGCTGGACCGCTACGTCGGCTTCCAGAAGGTCGCGCTGGCATTTCGCAAGAAGCTTACGGCCTCGCTGATTTATCCCTCGCTGCTGCTCACGCTGGTCATCGGCCTGATGATCTTTCTTCTGGCCGTCGTGGTTCCGCAGTTTGCGGTTCTGTATGACCAGATGGGCTCGAAGCTGCCGGCCATGACGATGGACCTGCTGGCCTTCGGCAAGTGGCTGCAGCATAACATCGTCTGGCTGCTGGTCGTCGGCTTTGGCAGCGCATTTGCGTTTTATCGGTTTTCGATCACCGAGCGAGGGCGGGATTTTGTCGACGGCTTTCGCGTGGGCCTGCCGGTCTTCGGCAAAATCTGGCTCAAATACCAGGTGGCGCTGTTTGCGCGCACGCTGTCGACGCTGCTCACCGGCGGCCTGCCGCTGGTGCCGTCGCTCGAAACGGCGGCGCGGTCGATCTCATCGCGCAAGGTATCAAAGGCCGTATTCGATTCGGTGAGCACCGTACGCGAGGGCAAGAGCCTGGCCGAGTCGCTCTCCAAAACAGGCGTATTTCCCGACCTGGCAGCGGAGATGATCACCGTGGGCGAGCAGACCGGCGCTTTGCCGCAGATGCTCAACTCCGTGGCCGAATTTTTCGAAGAGGACGTGGCCACGGCGCTGGCTGCCTCGCTCTCGCTGATCGAACCTGCCATCCTCATCGTCATGGGCGTGGTAGTGGTCTTTATTCTGATCTCGCTGTACCTGCCTATCTTTTCGCTGGGCCAGGCCGGCAGCGTGGGCGGAGGTTAACGTCCGCACCTGTTTCCATCGGATCGATTACGGCGCGGTGCGGTCCGCGCTCGGAGGCAAAGCACGCCGGCTTACAACTCCTGCTCAGCCTTGCGGCGCGGGCAGAACAAACGAAGCGGGAATCCGACGATTCCCCGGGCAGCCGGTCCGGAACCGGCGCTACAAGAGGTAACCATCGATGGCCGAAGCCACTGTCATTCCATTTTCGGCTGCCGCGCCGAGCGACGAGCAGGCCCAGGCCGAAGCGCTGGCGCGCCGCTACCGCGCCGAGTTCGTGGATCTGAAGAATTTCAAAATCCAGCACGACCTGCTGCGAACAGTCCCTGTCGAGCTGATGTTCCGCTACAACTTTGTGCCCATCGAGCAGCAGGCCGACGCGCTGGTCATCGCCGTGAGCGATCCCTCGCGGCTGATGGTGCTCGATGAGATCGCCGGCCTGCTCGGCCAGCGCGTGGTCATCCGCGTGGCCATGCTCTCGCAGATCGCCGACCTGCTCAAAAAGACCGAGCAGTCGCAGCGCGTGCTCGACGAAGCCAGCGAAGGACTGACCTTCGACGTAGTCACGGGCGAAGAAAACGCCGACGAGAATATCTCGATCGAGAAGCTGACCAGCGAAGAAGACATCAGCCCGATCATTCGCCTCGTGGACACGACGATCTTTACCGCGCTTGAGAGGCGCGCCTCGGATATTCACATCGAAACGAACGACGATTCCGTAGTGGTGAAGTACCGTATTGACGGCGTGCTGCAGGCGGCCATGGCGCCGATTGCGCGCGAGCACCATGGCACGATTCTGGGCCGGATCAAGATCATGAGCGAGCTCGACATCGCCGAAAAGCGCGTGCCGCAGGACGGCCGCTTCCGCGTGCGCTACAAGGGCCGCCTCATCGATTTCCGCGTGTCGATCATGCCGACGATCCACGGCGAAAACGCCGTGCTGCGCGTGCTCGACAAGGAGTCGATGAGCGAGAAGTTCAAGAACCTGAACCTTAGTGTGGTGGGTTTTGCCGACGACGATCTGCGCCGCTTCCGCCGCTATATTCGCGAGCCGTACGGCATGGTGCTGGTGACGGGGCCGACCGGTTCGGGCAAAACGACGACGCTTTACGCCGCGCTCAATGAGATCAAAAGCGATGAAGACAAAATCATCACCATCGAGGACCCGGTCGAGTACCAGATTCGCGGCATCACGCAGATTCCGGTGAACGAGAAAAAGGGACTGACCTTTGCGCGCGGACTGCGCTCGATCCTTCGCCACGACCCGGACAAGATCCTGGTCGGCGAAATCCGCGATCAGGAAACGGCGCAGATCGCCATCAACTCGGCGCTGACCGGCCACCTGGTGTTCACCACCGTGCACGCGAACAACGTGGTCGATGTGCTGGGCCGCTTCCTGAACATGGGCGTCGAGGCCTACAACTTTGTCTCTGCGCTCAACTGCATCCTGGCGCAGCGGCTGGTGCGCACCGTCTGCGACTACTGCGCCCGCACCGTCTACTATGACGATGAGACGCTGATTGCAAGCGGGCTCGATCCGAACGAGTGGCGCGGCTTTGGGTTTCGCGAGGGCGCCGGCTGCATGGAGTGCGGCGGCACGGGCTATCGCGGCCGAACGGCGATTCACGAACTGCTCGAGCTTACCGATCCGATCCGTGAGCTGATTCTCGAAAAGAAGCCCACCTCCGAGGTGCGCAAGCTGGCGCAGAAGGAGGGCATGACGTTTCTGCGCGAGTCGGCGCTCGATCGGGTGCGGCGCGGCCTGACGACGCTCAAGGAGATCAACAAGGTCACGTTTATCGAGGCCTCGCGGTAATGGCGGCAAACAACAAAGCAAGAGAATAAGAGCACGAGGGAACAGCGAAAGAATGGCTGCAATTCTGGATAGAGCCAGGGCGAAGATGACAGCAGGCGCCCGGACCGGCGGCCGGCCGCCCGCCGCCGTGGAAGTATCTCCCGAAAGGGTTCTGGCCGCGGCCCGGACTGGCGCGGCGGGTGAGCCTGCCTATGCCTGCGTTACGCTGCCGCCCGGCGCGCTTACGCCCGGCATCGAAGGAACGAACGTGCAGGAGCCCGGCGTGGTGGCGGCGGCGATTCGCGCCGCGCTCGACGAGCTGTCGCCGCGCAAGCGCTCCGTTACGCTGGTGCTGCCGGATACCGTGGTGCGCGTCTTCGTGCTCGACTTCGACGCCTTCCCCGCAAAGGCTGCTGAGGCTTTGCAGGTGCTGCGCTTCCGGCTGCGCAAGATGGTGCCGTTCGACGTGGAGCATGC
>DATGLJ010000282.1:0-7769 GCA_035294185.1 Occallatibacter sp.
GAGGGCTGGTCGTTTCGGTCGGTCATGGATAGATTCCATTGCTGGCTGGAAGAATATTCGCGCCATTCCGGTTGGAGAAACGGCGAAGATAACCCCAATCGAGTTTGGTTGTTAGACGCCGGACCGGCGCGATGGATGGAATTGCCATCCCACAGCGTGAAATGGGGTTTGGTCGTTGTCGGAACCCGCAGTCGGCCGACTGCCGGCGCGCTCGATCCAGAAGCTGCACGGCCACACGTTGCTGCCGTCGAGCGTGGGCGCAAAGACTTTCAGCGCCGCCGGCATCCGGCTGTAGCTGCCCTCCCATGCCGGGAAGGCCCGGCGCAGCACCTCGGGATAGAACTTCTGCATGGCGCTCGCCGCCCACACCACTCTGAACGCCGAGTTGAAGGCGAGAAACGCCTCAAGCAGATACTGCTCGCACCAGAAGCAGAGATTCGTCTTGACGAACTTCTCCGGGTAATCGAGCGGCGTAAATATATCGTGGAAATGCACGAGCACGCCGGGCGCAAGCTCAGGCAGAATGCGCAGGCATTCGAAGAGCACGTCCGAGTCCATCGAAACCACGTGGCTCGAATCGATGAACAGAATGTCGCCCGGCCCGAGGCTGCGGAACAGGTCGAAAGGCGCGCGCTGCACGGGCTCCCGGATGAGGAGCGTCATGCCGGGCGGCCCGTCGCGCAGGAACGGCGCCGGGTAAGGCTCGATGCCGAAGTACTCGCCGCCGGCGCCTTCCTCCCGATTGCGGCGCATGGCTGCGGCCATCGCCAGGCTCGAGTAGCCGCAGCCCACCTCGACGATGCGCCGCGGCCTGCGCGCGCGCACGAACGAGTAGGCGATCTCGGCATCCACGCGTTCGAAAAAGCCGTTATTGAAGTGGAACCGATGCGCGTCGTCCGTCGCCCGCTCGGGGAAATCGCATTCTTCGGCGAAGGGCAGAAGCTCATTGAGCAGCGCGAGTTGCTCGCCGAGGCGGAAATCGACCGCCGACGGACGGCACGCGCTCCAGTCCTTGTCGCGGAAGGAGCGCAGATTGGGCACGGGAAAATAGAAATGCAAAGGAAGCACGCTTACCCCCAGGCTGCCCTGCACAGCCTGGAAGAGCGAGGAAAACGTCAGCCGAAAGCGGGCGCTCCGCGTGATTCCCATAAAAACTCCCTGTGGTTCCGATTCTTTTCGTACCTGTCGTCGGCCCGCCGATCGATTGCGGCAGTTATGAAATGCACTTTGGCTAGGATGCTGCTGCAATTGCCTGCGCGGCCATGCAATGGCACTGCGGAGGTGGACTTTTTTCTAATGGCGAAGGCGTTTTTGGCGGGATGAAGCACCTGGGTGATTTTTCCGGACCGGTCTGCTCGCTTTGTGCAGCTGCGCATCCGCGCAATTCTCAGCATGACGCTCAACTTTCGCGCACCGAGGGGCATGTCGCCTGCATCCATCGATGCAGGCGGGCTCAGCGGATAATCCCGGGCAGATGGCTCTGTTCAGATGATCGCGGAAATGCCGTTCGGGCAGGCCTTTTTACCGGATTTTCATCTTCGCGGGCTTTGGGGGCCGCGGATATTGCGGCCAGCCGCCGGTTTGCGGCCTAACCTCGAAAGTTACAATCGGAAACGGAGGAAATTTCGCATGGCTTACGAACTGCCGCCCCTTCCCTACGATTACTCGGCGCTGGAGCCGTATATCGATGCCGAGACGATGAAGCTGCACCACGACAAGCACCACCAGGCTTATATCAACAATGTGAACGCGGCGCTGGCCAATCATGCCGACCTGGCTGCGCTTTCGGTCGACGATCTGCTGCGCAACCTGAACCGCGTGCCCGAGGACATTCGCGCCACGGTGCGCAACAACGGCGGCGGCCACTCGAACCACACCGCGTTCTGGAAGCTGATGGGACCGCCGAAGACGCCTGGCGTTGGCGGCGAGCCGACCGGCGCAATCGCCAGCCAGATTCAGACGGACTTCGGCAATTTCGAGACCTTCAGGAAGCAGTTCAACGAAACCACGGCCAAGCAGTTCGGCTCCGGCTGGGGCTGGCTGGTCTGGTCGGAGGGCAAGCTGAAGATCATGACCACGCCCAACCAGGACTCGCCGCTGTCGCAGGGCCTGTATCCGATCCTGGGCAACGATGTGTGGGAGCACGCCTACTACCTGAAGTACCAGAACCGCCGGCCCGACTATCTGGCCGCGTGGTGGAACGTTGTCAACTGGGAAGAGGTGAATCGGCGCTTCGCAGTAGCCAGGGGATAAGAGCAGAGAACCGGGAACAGGAGGTAAGAGCGATCCGTCCGGATCGCTCGGCTCCAGCCGCCCGGCTCGCTGCTCCCCGTTCATCAGGTAGTGGGTCCGTTTGGAAGGGTACGGGCTCGAGCCCGTACATCAGCCGGGCAAAATGCTTCCGGGCTTCAGCCCCGAAGGGAATGCGATTTCAGACTGACCCGCTACCGTTCATCATTCCCCGGCCGTTCATGTGCTACCTTGGAATGCGGACTTTCGATGGCTGCATCGATCGGATGGAAATTCCCTTTCCGGAGAAGGCGCATGAAAATGATTCGCGTTGTCGCAGTGTCTCTGCTTGCGGCGGCAGCCGCTCTGCCTGCGCTGTCGCAGGCTCACTGGAATGTAACCAGGACGCTGCACATCGGCGGTGAAGGCGGCTGGGATTATGTCACGGTCGATTCGGCCGGCCATCGCCTCTTCGTCACGCGCACTACCCATACGCAGGTCATCGATTCCATCTCCGGCAGGGTGCTGGCCGATATTCCCGGTCAATTGCGCTCGCACGGCGTGGCGATTGTTCCTGCCGTCAACCGCGGCTTCATCACCGACGGCGGCGGTTCCGGCGCCATTGTGGTTTTCGATCTCAGGACGTATGCGGTGCTCGGCAGGCTGGCCACGATGCCCGACTCCGACGGCATCATCTACGATCCCGGCGCCAATCTCGTGCTCGCGGTCTCGGGCGACGGCAACAAGCTGATGACCTTCAGGCCGGATATCGATCCCGGCGCCGGCAAGGTGGACGCGATCGATCTGGGCGGAGCGCCGGAGTTTCTGGCCGCCGACGGCAGGGGCAGGGTCTTCGTCAACCTGGTCGACAAGGATCTTGTCGCCGTGGTCGATCTGCGCGCGCGCAAGGTGACGGCGCGCTGGCCGGTTGCGCCGGGTGGCCATCCGGTAGGGCTGGCCTTCGACGCCAGGACCCATCGCCTGTTCATCGGCTGCCGCAATCCGCAAAAGCTGATCGTCATGAACGCCGAAGACGGCAAGGTGGTTGCCGATCTGCCGATCGGCGCGGGCGTGGACGCAACCAAGCTCGACGGCGCCCAGGCCTTTGCAAGCTGCCGCGACGGCTCTCTCACCGTAGCCGGCGAGAGAAGCGGGAAGTTCGTGGTGGATCAGGTGGTGCAGACTGCGCCTGGTGCGCGCACCATGGGCATCGACGAGCAGCGGCATATTGCTTACCTGCCCACCGCCGAGTACGAGAACCCGGCCGATGGGAGCTCCCGCCGCCCGCAGATGAAGCCCGACAGCTTTATGATTGTCGAGGTCGCGCGCAGCGGCTCGGAGTAGCCGCAGTTTCGCGCCGGCCGCATCCTGCCAGCCTTCGCTGCTCCGGATGCGAGCCGGCCGCCAGTGAAATTTACCGCTCCCCGCTCACTGCTTCTCCGCTGTCCACCGCCTCGCGCACCGGGTCCAGCGTCTCCAGGCCCTCGTCGCGCGCTGCCTCCAGCAGCTCCGGCGCCGAAGATACGAAGACAATGCCTGTTCCCGCGAACATATCCCGCGCGGTAAGCGCGGCTCCCAGTTGCAGCGCGCTGGGCCAGCGCAGCGTCGTGCGGTCGAGCAGTTGCCGCGCGGCCTCGAGCACGGCGGGGTTCAGCGGCTGCTGCACCATGCGCGCCGCCTCCAGCCGCAGAATCTCGAGCGCCGCAGCGGCGTCTGCCGGAGCTATGTCGTGCAATCGTTCGCGGCGGCGGATGGCGGCGTAGACCTCGAGCGGCGTGCTGGCCGCAATCAGCTTGCGGTTGTCGTCCACGCTCTCCATCAGCCGGATCAGAGCCGCAGTTCCCGGCTCCTGCACGAACAGCTTTGCGAACGCCGTCGCCTCCAGGTAATACAGGCTCACTCGATCCCCCGGTCATCGTCGATCGCTACCGCCAGCGGCTCGCCATGCACGCTGACGGGCTGGAACCGAGGCGACTCGTCCGGCAGCCCGGCCTCGGCGCGGTTCAGCCGGATCGTCGTGGTGGGATAGGCCGGCGTTTTGGGATTGGCGATTTTGCTGGTCAGCACGACGCCGCGTTGAATGGCTTCGGCCAGCACGGTCTGCCGCGCGTCGGGATGCTGATTCCAGCGAAACGCCTTGCGCGGCAGGAAGGAATCCCGGAACCACTTGAGCGCAATGAACGCATGGCCGCCGCGCTCGGCCTCGGCCAGGGCGGCGCACAGCTCCTTGACGCGCGTGTCCATGTCGGCCGGCATCGCGGAGTCGCCGAACTCGTCTTCCTCGCCTGCCTGGCTGCCGTGCGCCATGGAGTGAGCCGGCGCGGAGCGCAGGCTGCGCGCCGGCCGCTCATACGGCTCGCCGTCGCCGATGCGCTCGAAATAGATGCGAACCTCGTCCTCTTCCGGAGACCACGTAGCCGCCGACGCATTCCGGCGCTTGCTGCGCCCGTTTTCGCTGCACAGCTCGACGATGACCTGGTAGCCCGGAGGCGCCAGAAAATGCAGCGCACGCGCCAGGCCGGGGTCCTGCGAGTACGACAATTCCGTTAATGCTTCCTCGATGATCTCTTCGGCCGCGGGAATGCTCAGGCTGGAAACGTCCAGATTCCCCTGCGTGGGTCGCATCGATTTCATTTCCCTCACTCCCTCTACTGATCCATCCGCCGTCCGCCCGGCCGCAGGCCCTGGGCGAACATGCCGGTTCGGGCTCGCGTTCAAAAAAACGCCGCCTTGCAAAGCTCGCTATACCTATGGAATCTATGGATCTATAGCAATTAAAATGCAGCGCCCGCTCGCCGGGCTGCCCGCAGCGGCAGCGCCGGAAACCGCGAAACGCGGACCCTCAATGACGAAGGCGCAGGACTCTACCTCCTGCATTCTTCACTGAAGGGACCTGTTGACATCTTTCGAACCGGGGGCTGTTTGCGCATGATCATCAAAGTAGCGGCAGCTGGAACCGCAATCTTTTTTAGGCTGCTCTTTTTTTTTCGTACCTTGCCTGTTTCGAGAAATTTACGCGCACCGGGATACTACTTTACGACCAAGTGTACCCGAAAAGCCCGGACCTCGTCCGCGAAAAAAGGGAGCCGGAATGATCGGTAAAGTCAGCCGGAGACCGCTTACCCGATAAAAATGGAGACCCGCTTTTTAGTTAAACGTTTCTGTTCGCTCGCCCCCCCCGGCGCATTGCCGGCCGAGGCAATCGGAGGAGATGCTGATCTGGCCGCTGACGGCGGCATGCGATATTTCAGGCGCGCGCTTACCGATAGCCTGCCCATTCGTACAATAGAAGAGATGCGCCGTTTTTTGCTTTCCTGCCTGCTGTTATCTGTATCGCTGGCTCCCGCCGCAATGCGTGCCGACGGCCCTGCCTTCGATCTGATCGGGCCGAAAGTCGACGTGCACGTAAAGCGGGGGACGGTAACCCTGCCGATCTCCGAGGCCCCCAACCTGCTCCCCGGCGACCGTTTGTGGATTCATCCCGACCTGCCGGCGACGCAGTCCGAGCGCTTTGTGCTGGTAGTGGCGTTTCTGCGCGGAACAACCAATCCTCCGCCGCCGGAATGGTTTACGCGCGTGGAAACCTGGTCGCGCCAGGCCCACGACGAGGGCGTATTCGTCACCGTGCCGGCCGAGGCGCAGCAGGCGCTGATCTTTCTGGCGCCGGAGACCAACGGCGATTTCAACACCCTGCGCAAGGTGGTCCGCCAGGAGCCGGGCTCGTTCGTGCGCGCCGCCCAGGATCTGCAGGCGGCGAGCTGGGAGCGGATGCGCCTGGAAGCTTATCTGGCTGACGTGAGGGTCACGTCCAAGACAAATCCCGTCGCGCTCAAGCCGAAGGCCGAGGCGGCGGCGCGCAGCCTGGGCATCAAGATCAACGAGAGCTGCTTCTCGAAGCCTTACGATGAGCAGGCGCCGTGCCTTTCGCAGAACTCCGAGGGCATGGTGCTGGACGACTCGAACGCACAGTCGCTGGTCAATCAGCTTGCCAGCGGATCGGCGCTCGACCTGGTGAACCAGCTCAGCAACACCACGTTTGCCGGCGGCGGCATGTACAGCGCCTACGTCGGCGCCGTGGTGGATACGGCCAAGATTCTCGGCTCGCTCCATACCGCGCACTTCCAGTACATCCCCGCGCTGGCGCTGCCGACAACCGATACCCTGAACCTGCGGCTGAACATGCCGCCCTCGTTCCGCAATCCCAAATCGGTGGTGGTGGTGGCGCTGCCTCCCGTCGGGCCCACGCATCCCGAGGCGCTGTATGCGACAAACCCCTCCGACAGCTACTGCGCGCCGAAGCCGGGCCTGGTATTGCCGGCCGGCGGCGCGCCGCTGGTCTTTGCCACGCCGCTGGCTCACAACCTGTTTCTGCGCGTGCATCCTGACGCAGAAGCCAACGCGGCCGGCGAGATCACGCTGACAGGCGCAGCCAATCATGGCCCGGTAATCGACGTTCCCGTGCACGCGGAGGCCACCGAGGGCGGACTGGTCTTCGATGCGCCTGTGCCGCCGCTGCCGGCCGGCAATCTGATCGGCGAGCTGCGCGGCAAGTGGGGCTTCGATGACTGGGAGGGTCCGAGCTTCCACCTCTACTCGCCCGAGCCGGGCAAGTGGGCGATTGCGCCCGGCGACCAGTCGGCTCTTGTGGTCGGCCGCGAGGATACGCTGCACATTGTGGGCGAGAGCGCCGAATGCGTAGAGCGCGTGCAGGCGCGGCCGGCTTCGGCCGAGCCGATGACATTGGCCTTTACCACCCCCCAGCCCGATACGCTGCAGGTCAGGGTGCCGCTCAAGGACGCCGCCCCCGGACCGGTAAGCTTCGACGTGTATCAGTACGGACTGGGAAAGCCGGACCGGCTTACGATCATTGCTTACGACGAAGCCGCTTCTTTGCAGGGGCTTACTCTGAGCGCCGGCGACAGCCAGGCGCTGCTCAGGGGAACCCGCCTGGACGAAGTGGCGCAGGCAAAGCTGCAGAACATTGTGCTGACGCCGGCCGCGCTGAACCGCGTGGAAGACATGGATCAGCTCGTGCTGAAGGCTGCCTCATCCACGGCGGGACTGGAGCCGGGCAGCAGCTACACGGCCGAAGTGAGGCTGAAGGACGGCCGCCGGCTCAGGGCGCCGGTCACGGTCGAGCCCCCGCGCCCGCAGGTGATGCTGCTGAGCAAGGGAGTGCAGAGCGATGGAACGCCTTCCCCGGTGCAGCTTGGCAGTCCGAATGACCTGCCCGTCGATGGACGGCTGGTGTTCTTCGTCAAATCCGCTTCGCCGCCGACCTTTCCGCGCGATGAGAAGATCGAGGTGGCTGCGGCGGATTCGAGCTTTCATACTCTGCTTGACCTGAACGACGGCAGCCTGCTGCTTGAAGACGCCAGGACTGCGGAGGCCAGCGTGCAGCCCAGAGCGCGTTTTGGCTATTCGGCGTTCGGACCGGTGCGCGTGCGCGCCGTGGCTGCCGACGGACAAACCGGCGACTGGGTTCCGCTGGGCACGCTGGTGCGCATTCCCGGCTTCAGGGAGCTGCGCTGCCCGCGCGC
>DATGLJ010000283.1:0-4203 GCA_035294185.1 Occallatibacter sp.
TTCCAGGCGGTGTGGTCGAGGCGGTTGATTCCGGCGTCTGCCGGCAGCGGCAGAACCTCGATGAACTGCGTGGAGCTGAGGGCGTAGCGTACGCCGCCCGGGTCTTCGGGGTCGGGCAGCTTCGCTGCGCCGATGATGCCGGCATAGTAGCGATCGGCGGCCACAGGGTCCGAGGCGTAGACGGCGATATGGGAGATGCCGGTAATCTTCGGTCGCGGCGCAGACTGCGCAAAAACGGCGGCTGCGCCAAAGGCGGCGGCGAAAGCAATGGCGGAATATCTGGCTTGCATCGCAGTTGTCCGGCCTCTTCGGAGCGTGATAACGATAAACCGGAGAACGGCGATGCGCAACCGGCTCCGCAGTTTTTGCTGCGACGGCTTACTGACCGGGATAAGCGGCTCCGGCAGACCTTCGGCCCGAGCTGGTGCGCATTCCGGTCCTGCCGCCGGGGATCGGGAAAGCTCCGCGCCGGTGCTGTACTCTGGCTCTTTGGAAATCCTCTCCAACATTCCGCTTGCGCCATTGACGACCTTCGGCATCGGTGGTCCGGCGCGCTGGTTCGTCCGGGCTGCAAGCGAAGACGATATCCTCGCAGCCACCGCATGGGCCCGCGAGCGCAGTCTGCCGCTGTTCGTTCTCGGAGGCGGGAGCAATCTGGTGGTCTCTGACGCCGGCTTCAACGGCCTGGTGCTGCATGTAGCCTTACGCGGAATCGAATCCGAGAGGACCGCGGCGGGCGAGCTCCGGCTGCGCGCCGCCGCCGGCGAGCCCTGGGAGAACTGCGTCGGGCAGGCTCTTGAGGCCTGCGCAGCAGGCATAGAGTGTCTCTCCGGCATTCCCGGCACAGCAGGCGGCACGCCCGTGCAGAACGTGGGCGCCTACGGCCAGGAAGTTTCGTCCGTAATCGATGCGGTGCGCGCCTTCGATCTGAACGAGCGCGCTTTCGTGGAGTTCACCGCCGCCGAGTGCGGCTTCTCCTATCGCCGCAGCCGCTTCAACACCATCGACCGCGGACGTTTCATCGTCACGCGCGTCGATTTCCGCCTCACGCCCGGAGGCGCGCCCACGCTGCGCTATCCGGAGTTGCAGCGCGCCGCAGAAGCCGCGTATCCGAATCGCGCTCCATCGCTCGCCGAAGTCGCGGCCATTGTGCGCCGTATCCGCCGGTCGAAAGGCATGCTGATCGTCGAAGGCGACCCGGACTGCCGCAGCGCCGGCAGCTTTTTCAAGAATCCCGTCATCAGCAACGATCTCTTCCGGCAGATTGCCGCACGCAGTGCCAGCAAGCCGGCGCATTTTCCTGCCGGTACCGGCGATCCCAATCTGGTAAAAATTCCCGCCGCGTGGCTGATCGAACAGGCCGGGTTCGCGAAAGGTTACGCGCTCGGCGGCGCGGCCATCTCTTCGCGCCACACGCTTGCCCTGGTCAATAAGGGGCCAGATGGCCGCGGCGGCGCAACCGCCGCGGAGATCCTCGCACTCGCCGGAGAAATCTCCGCCGCGGTCGAATCGCGCTTCGGCATTCGCCTTGAGATGGAGCCGGTGCTCGTCGGCTTTTAATTCATCCCCAGCCGTCCCGCCACGCGCGCCCGTTCCGCAGCCAGCACCTCGGCCGCCGGACCCAGCGCCGCCATCCGCCCCTCGCGCAGCAGCAGCACCTCCGCGCCAATGGCCAGTGCGTCCGTCACATCGTGGGTCGCCAGCACAGCCTGCGCTCCATTCGCCTGCACCCACGTCCGCAGCCGCTCCAGCAGCGCATCGCTGGCCGCGCCGTCAAGCGCGGAAAACGGCTCGTCCAGCAGCAGCAGCTTCGGACCCGGCGCCAGCGCCCGCGCCAGCGCCACGCGCTGCGCCTGCCCGCCGGAGAGATCCTGCGGACGGCGCTCTGCAAGTTCGCCCGCTCCGGCCAACTGCAGCATCTCGCAGACAATCTCATCGATGCGCTGCGCCTGCATGCCGCGTCTTATGCCGCGCAGGCCGAAGGCCACATTTTCGGCGACCGTCAGGTGAGGGAAGAGCGCCGCCTGCTGTGTAACGAACCCGCTCTCGCGCCGCCCGGCCCGCACCCGGATGCCCCTGCCCGTATCCGTCAGCAGCCGCTGGTTGAAGCCGATGCGCGCGCGCACCGGTTCATGCCCTCCGTTGCAGTCCAGTCCCGCCAGGAGCCGCAGCAGCGTGCTCTTGCCGGCTCCCGAAGGGCCAAAGATCACCGTCCAGGCGCTCTCCAGCCGGCAGTCCACCTCAAGGTGAAAGCTCCCGCGGCGGGCGTCGACAAAAATCTCAAGCACGGCCGCCTCCGGCGCGCGTCCGGTCGCGCATCCGGCCGCTCCCATAAATCGCCGCCAGCGCTGCGACGCTCATCGCCAGCAGCAGCCCGGCCGTGTGCATCGCCGCCGCATAGTCGAAGTTCTCCACCTGGTCGTAGAGCACAATCGACAGCGTCCTCGTCGCGCCGGGAATATCCCCGCCCAGCATCAGCACCACGCCGAACTCGCCCATCGTGTGCAGAAAACTCAGCACCGCGGCTGTCACCATCGACCGCTTTGCCAGCGGCGCCAGCAGCCGCAGCACAATGCGCACATTGCCCGCGCCCAGCAGCCGCGCCGCGTCCACCAGCGCAGCATCGACGCCGGAAAATCCCGCCGCCAGCGGCTGCACGGCAAAGGGCAGGCTGTAAATCACGGACCCGGCCACAAGCCCGGAAAAGGAAAACGCCAGCGGATGGCCGAGCAGCGCGGCAATGCCGCGTCCAAACGCCGTACGCGGCCCGAGCAGCACCAGCAGAAAAAATCCCAGCACCGTCGGCGGCAGCACCAGCGGCAGCGTGGCCAGCGCCTCGAGCAAAGCCAGCCAGCGTCCGCGGCCCAGCACCAGCACCGCCGCCAGCGGCGCTGCAATCGCCAGCAGGATCGCTGTCGTCAGCGACGCCAGGCGGAGCGAGAGTGCGAAGGCTTGCCAGTCCATTTCGTGAAGAGAGTTTCGTGAACAGGGTATCAGCGCGCCGGCGCCAATCCGCCCTTTGCTAACTCACCCTGCACCTCGGGCGACAGCAGGAAGTCCAGAAACTTATGCGCCGCCGCCCGCTGCTTCGTCCGGCTCACGATCACCGCGCCCTGCTCGATCGGCGCGTACAGTTCGCGCGGAATCACAAAATACGAGCCAATCGCCCTCAGCCGCGGCGTCATGGCCGCCGTCAGCGAGATCAGCCCCGCATCGGCGTTGCCCGAGTCCACAAACTGCGCCGCCTGCGCAATGTTCTCCGCCGTCGCCAGCCGCGGCTTCAGCGCATCGTAAACTCCCAGCTTGCGCAGCGCCTCCACGGCAGCGCGCCCGTAAGGTGCGCGTTCGGGATTCGCAATCGCCAGCCGCTTCAGCCGCGCGTCGCGCAGCAGCTCCAGCGACGGCGGCGGAAGATGCGCATCCCGCCTCGTCCACAAGACCAGCGTCCCGCGCGCATAAGTGATCGGCGTCGTCGAATCCGCACTGCCTGCCGCGTCGGCCGCGCCCGCATCGATCAGCCGCTTCGGAAACCCAAGATCAGCCGAAAGAAACACATCGAACGGCGCGCCGTTCAGAATCTCGGCGGTAAGCGCCGCGGAGGCCTCGTAGCTGGCTTCAACGCGGATGCCCGTTTCGCGTTCAAACTGCGCCAGCACCGGCGGCAGAACCGGCTCAAGATCGGCGGCCGCGGCAATGCGCAGCGGAACCTGCGCCATAACCGGCAGCGCCATTACCGGCAAAAGCGAAGAAAGCACAATCCGTCTCAGAATCTGCATGCGCGCGGCGCCTCGGGCGGAAAAATCGGGGCTCACGCTGGTAGCCTATAGCAAAAGCAGTGCATTCGGTCACTTTTGAATGCCGGAAGGGTGCCGGCTTCAGCCCGCGAACGGTACCGGCATCGGGTTGTGAAGGGTACATACAGCCGAGTAGAAGACGCGGGGGCTTTAGCTCCTGAGGGAATACGCACTCAAACTGACTGTCATCACTTTTGCCGTCTGAATTTTTATCGGGTGTTATGAACGACAATCTGCACCAGTTACGCTGTTTCGGATGCGGCGCGCGCATCGCCGGCGCGCAGGCGCAGGCGGACTTCCGCTGCGCCGATTGCGGAGAGCTGTTTGAGGTCGAGTATCCCGGCTGGAAAGAGCGCCGCGGTCCCGACCGCCCCAATCCCGGCGCGCTCAAGTGGCTCTGGCGCGAGCG
>DATGLJ010000284.1:0-17143 GCA_035294185.1 Occallatibacter sp.
GAACGCCAATTGAGTCACCCTTCCTCAGCCGTTCTGCCAGGCCGGTTATGAAGCGGCGGAAACCGGCCTCGTCCGCCGGAACGCAGCCGTCGGGTATCGAATAAAAGAGAAAGTCCAGTCCGGCTTTCTGCGCAGCGGCCGGCTCTTCGGCGAGTTCGAGAAATCCGGCTTCCTCAGGTTCAAGGAGGGATACCACAGTTTTGATGCCTCTGCGGCGCAGCCGGAGCATTTCGTGCGGCAGCCAGTTGCCGCCGCCAGGGCACAGAATGACGGCCAACTTCGTCTGCGGATTGCTGGCGATCCAGAAGACCTCTTTGATGGCCATCAGTCGATGATAGCTTGGCGCCGGCGACCCGGCCGGGCTCGCGGCTGCTGGCTCACGCAAAGTGTTCCCAGCCCGCCGGCTCGAGCGCGGTTTTGCCGTTGCCAGCGACCAGGGTAATCCGGGGGCTGCCGGCGCGGCGCGGCGTAATGCGCCCGATGCGCGTTACCGGGATGCCGGCAATGGCGCGCGGAAGACTCACCGCGGCAGGCGCAGTAAAGAGCAGCTCGTAGTCTTCGCCGCCGTGCAGGGCGTCGTTGAGAGTGGCGCCGGGGGCGACAGGAATCGATTGCGCCTCGAGTTCGGCCGAGACGCCGGCTTCCTGGCAGAGATGGGCAAGATCGGTGGAAAGGCCATCGCTGATGTCGATGGCCGCCGCTGCCCGTCCGCGGCGCGCCAGCCATTGGCCCTGCGCCAGACGCGGAGCGGGCCACAGGTGCGCCTTCAGCCGGGGATCAGAGGCTGCGCCCTTGCGCTTCAGCAGACGGCGAAGGCCGGCAGCCGCGCCGCCGAGGCTGCCGGTCACGTAAAGCAGCTGGCCCGGGCGCGCGCCGGAGCGAAGCAGAGCACAGCCGCGGCGGACGGCGCCGATGAGGACAACGTCGGCGGCGAATTGAGGCGATTCGGCAAGATCGCCGCCGGCAAGCGGGGTTCCGGTGGCATTGGCCAGAGCGAGAAATCCGTCAAGGAAAAGGTCGATCCATGGCCTCCGGAGGCCCCCGGATGGCCCTTTTCTCCCGTGCGCAGATCGGCTGCCAACCAGCTCGCGCGGCAGAGCAATGGAAAGAAATGCGGCAACCGGGCGAGCTCCCATGGCGGCCAGATCGCTGAGGCCGCGGGCGAGGGCGCGATGGCCGACGGCCTCGGCAGGATGGCGGCCGACAAGGAAATGCCGGCCGGCGATCGACATATCGGTGGTGACCGCCAGATCTTCGCCGGCGCGCAGGCGGAGCAGGGCGCAGTCGTCGCCGATGCCGAGACGGAGTTCGGCCCGGCCTTCTGTGGAAGCCCGGCGGCGAATGCGCTCAATCAGCGAGAGTTCGCCGGGAAGTTTTTCTGCTGGAACCCGCACTCTTTGAGCATAGGCCACCGGACCGAAGTGACGTTTGTACTTCCGCAAGCTGTTGAAAACCCGCCGGATTCGATTGACCCGCGGCACCCGCTCTGCTAGCCTGAAAGAACGTTTTGTCTATCCAGCGTGTCGGTTGAATACGCCGGGCCGGGAAGTCCGTTGGGCTGCGCCAATTGCGGTAATCGGCGAATTGCAGGGCTATTGCGGATCTGCGCACATTGGTTCAAGAGGTCTCGATGCTACGCAAGCGCTATTACATTCTCTTCGTTGCGCGCGATGAGGATGGACAGCTCCGCAAGATCCCCGTCCCGCTCAGGTACGCATACTGCTTCCTGGCCGCCGCCGCGGTCGGCACCTTCACCATCGTGGGGCTGGCAGGATCGTATACCCGCATGCTGCTGAAGACCGAAAGCTACAACCAGGTTCGTCAGGAGCGGGAGACGCTGCGCAGGGACTATAGCCAGATGGCGCAGCTTGCCCATGACCGCAGCATTCAGGTGGCGTCGCTGGGCGCGCTGGCCAACGAGGTAACCGCTCTCTATGGGCTCAGGCAGAACCGGCTTGCCGTCGAGGCGCGGGCTGAGGGGCGCGATTCGACGCCCAGCTCCACGCCGGCTCTCGCGTCCGATTCTGCGGCGCGCATGGACGAGCAGAGCGCAGACCCAAGCGCACAACAGATCGAACGCTCGATGGAGGAGTTTTACGCGCTGCGCACCGAAGCCCTTTCGGGCCAGGCAATGCAGGCGCTCGAGGGCGGTCTGAGCCCGGGCTTTACAGGCGACTGGACAGAACTGGCCGACGCGCCTTCCATGTGGCCCATCGAAGGCCGCGTGGCATCGAGCTTCGGCGAGCGTGAAGATCCTTTCAACGGCGAGGGGGCCTTTCACACCGGAATCGACATCGACGCGCCATTCGGCGCTCCGGTGCGCGCCACCGCCGACGGCGACGTGGTGCGGGCAGGCATGGCCTCTGGTTATGGGCGGGTGGTGGAGCTGGACCACGGACACGGCCTGAGCACCCTCTACGGACATCTTTCCGGCTTCGCCGTATTGGTCGGCGAGCATGTGACGCGCGGCCAGATCATCGGCTACGTAGGCGAGTCCGGCCGGGCCACCGGACCTCATCTTCACTACGAGGTCCGCGTGCATGACGCGCCTGTGAATCCGCATAAATACCTGCGCGAAACCTACGAGCAGGTAGCCGGATTGGATGTGGCCGCTGCAGGCGGGCGGTAAGCGCGGCGCAGCCGCGCAGTCCACCGGCTGCTTTTCAGGCAGGAAATTCGATTTACCAGAGGACATCCCCGGTCCGGCGTGATATCGTGTGGAGGATTTGCAGAGCCACATGGAGGATGCGCTGTGCCGATTCCCCGCTGCTGCCTTGTCGTCCTGCTTGCCCTTGTTCCGACTCCATTCGTTTCCGCCGCCGGCTACGGCCAGACTGCCGTCCAGGACCGCGCGGCCGGTCTCCGCACGGCCTTCGCTCGCGCGCAGCGCCTGCGCCATGGGATCAATGCCTCCGAGTGGTTTGCCCAGTCCAGCGACTACTCGGCGGCGCGAACCGGCCGCTACACCGACGCCGCGGACATTGCGCTGATGGCGCGGATGGGATTCGACCACGTGCGGCTGAGCATCGATGCGGCGCCGCTCGAAGAGGCCTTCTATGGCCGCGGTGCGAATGCGGACTTTATCGACAGGCTTGATCGCGCCGTTGATACGATGCTGGCCGACGGGCTGGCCGTCATTATCGACCTGCATCCGAGCGACGGCTTTAAGCAGCAACTGCGCACGAGCAATGATGCCGTGGACCGCACGGCATCGCTGTGGCGTCTGCTGGCGGCGCATTACGCCGGACGCGACCCCGACCGGATCTTCTTCGAGATTCTGAACGAGCCCGAAGTCGATGACGGCTATCGCTGGGCGGGCATCCAGCAGCGGCTGGCGGCGGCCATCCGCGCCGCTGCGCCCCGGCAGACGATCATTGCAGCGGGCGGCAGCTACTCGAATCTGCCCGACCTGCTGGCGCTGGAGCCGCTGGCCGACGGCAACGTGATCTACAACTTCCACTTCTATTATCCGCACGAATTCACCCACCAGGGCGCAACCTGGAGCGTGCCCTGGTGGAGTTACACGCACAATATCCCGTATCCGCCCACGGAAGCATCGATGGCTGAGGCGCTGGCCGAGGTTCCGGATGCCGTAGACCGGTTTTCGCTCGAAAACTACTGGCTGGACAACTGGAACGGGCAACGCATCCGCGCGCTGATCGATGAAGCGGCGGCCTGGGCAAGGGAAAATCATGTGCCGCTGATCTGCGACGAGTTCGGCGCATTCCGCGAGCATACCGATCCGGCATCGCGGGCAAGGTGGATCCACGACGTGCGAACGGCGCTTGAGGCGGACGGAATCGGCTGGGCGATGTGGGACTATCGGGGCGGGTTCGGCGTGGTCCACAAGCAGGACGGGCAGCCGGCAGTGGTCGATGAGGCGATAGCGAAGGCGCTGGGGTTAAAGTAAGCGGGCAACTGCCTGCCGCCCGCCGTTCCCTGCCCGGCGGCCACGAGCCGCAGGAGCGCGCTATCGCGCTGCGGCACGCGAGTACACGCCAGTCCGAGGCCAGGCAATCACCGATCGAAGCTGACGCCGGCGCAAGCTGTAGGGCACCGGTCCCCGTCCGGCGGCGGCTGCGGCAGGGCGGGACTGCGCCGGCCGCTGCATCTCGGCATCCGAAGCCGCCTTCTGCGAACCGGACTCCGGCGCATTCGCCGGAATGCGGGGGAACAGTGACAGCCGGAACTCCGGCTTTTCGCTCCGGGCTGCGTCTCTGATCCACGCGCGCACGCTGAAGGCATAAACGCCCAGGCAGAATACGTTGGCGGGAATTAAACCGATTTGTGAGGTCTTCCAGCCTATGTCACAGACAATCAGGCTGTTAGCAGCGGCCACCACCAGGCCGGTCCAGTTTCTGCGTCCCACCAGAAAAGTGGAGACAATCGTTAAAGCGCAGGATAGATAGTCGAGGTGCATCGGCGAATCGCTCTAAGTAAATAATGCCTGAAAACTCAGGAGGATGCGGGCGTTTGCGTGCCTAGAATTGGGGATGCGGACGCATTTTATCTGCCCCGGAATTGTCGGGGCAGCCACGTATCCATCGTCCGTGCCGGAACCGGCGGAAAAACCCGCTCCGGGCCGATAACGGGCCGATAAATGGAAGAAAATCCAAGAGCGGCCCCGGGAAATTCGCCTACTTTGAGCCGGCATAGACAACGCGCCAGATGGTCCGCGAGCCATCGTCGGAGACCAGAAGCGAGCCGTCTTTGGCCTCCGTTACGCCCACGGGCCGCCCCCACACATCGCCATCGCCCATCGTGAAGCCGGTGAGGAAATCCTCGTATTCGCCCGTGGCCCGGCCATTGCGCATGGGAATGCGAATGACTTCGTAGCCGGTGCGGAGGCTGCGGTTCCAGGAGCCGTGCTCGGCGGCGAAGGCGTCCCCCCTGTACTCGGCCGGGAACTGCGATCCCTGATAGAAAGTCATCTCCAGCGAAGCGAAATGCGGCTGCAGGATTACGTCCGGCGTGAGCACCTTTGCTTTCAGCTCGGGGTGCTTGCCGGGGTGGCGGGGATCCTGATGGCCGCCCATGTACCACCACGGCCAGCCGAAGAAACCGCCTTCCGGCACGTGCGTTATGTAGTCGGGAACCAGGTTGTTGCCGAGGCCGTCGCGTTCGTTGGTGGAGCACCAGAGCTCGCCGGTAATCGGGTTGATGGCTTCGCCGACGCAGTTGCGGATGCCCCAGCCCCAGATTTCGACGAATCTGCCCTCGGGCGTGTACTCGAGGACATCGGCGCGATGAAACTCCTCGGGGTGGGTATCGGGATCGTCGATGTTGGAATGCGAGCCGACGGAAACAAAGAGCTTCGATCCATCCTGCGAAAAGACCAGGTCGCGGGTCCAGTGGCCGCCGCCGCGCAGACGGCCGCCGCCCGGCAGGTCGGCAAGCTTCTCCATCGGGCCGCGGGCCTTCAGGTCGCCGTTGCGGTAGGGAAAGCGCACAAGCGCATCGGTGTCGCCGATGTAGACCCATTGAGGATCGTTGCCGAGGGGGTAGAAGGCGATGCCGAAAGGCTGGTGAAGGTCAGCGGCAAAGACAGATATTTGCTGCGGCTTGCCGTCCGGGGTAAGGCCGCGAAAAACCTTGATTTCGCCGCTTTGGCTTTCGGCGAGAAAGATATCGCCATTGGGCGCCGTGCGCAGCTCGCGCGGATTGTCGAGACCGGTGGCGTACATCCCGACCTTGAAGCCCTTCGGCGCGATGGGCCATGCGCCTGCCGGGCGCGGAACTATGTTCGGGCCGTTATCGATCGACTGGTCTTCTGCGGGAGCGGGCAGGTCGGCAAGCGTGATGCGGCGGCGGATGCCGGGCGACTCGTGAGCAGCATCGGTAAACGCAGACTGGCCGGTAAGCACGCGATGTTGATTCCCGGAGTCGGCGGAACCGGCCGCGGCAAGGACGGCCAGCAACAGGACGGTGAAAATGCCGGACAATGCAACCATGCGAAAGCGTTTCATCTCCCCCTCACTTTGATCGATAGTTAACTACGGCTGCAGCGCGTTTGATCAAGGCGGTTCGATCCCCGGCGGCAGGTATGGAATCGCCAAAAGCCGGCCTGGATACAGGCGCGCACCTCGACAAGCTATGCAGGAACCGCTCTCGATCGGTCATTTCGATATATCCATCGCAGGCGCCGGCGACGGTGACGGCCCTTCGCCCTGCCCCTCCACGAGACCGGCCACAAAACTGGCCGGCAGCGAGGCGGTAATCACAACGCGGTCCCGTTGCCGGGTTACGGCTGCCGTCGTCAACAGCTCCTTAAAGCCCCTGTTCACCGGAGTGTCGGCCAGCGGCGAGGATATCTGCCGGAACAGGCTGACGATTGTTCCCAGATCCTGAGCCTGGCCGGCTGCGACCGATTCGTCGCGGGCGATCTCCTCCACGCGGAACCTGAGAAGTCCCTCGAAGTGCAGCGAGCCGGTAATGGGAATCGTCGGCGCCAGACTGGCGATAACGGTGGAGTCGGCAGGCAGAGGAAGCCGGAGGCCGAGGACGCTGATCGCGCCGCTCTGCGAGAACGGCAGACCGATTTTGCCGACGCCCCACACGACGGCGAGCAGCGGCACCTCGTGGTAGTACTGCTCAAGCACCGATGAGCCGGCAAAGGGCAGCGCCGCGGTGCGATGGCGGTCGATGATGGAGTGAATCTGTTCCGGGGTGGGCGTGTTGGAGATGGCCACCATGTCGTAGCCGATCTGCGAGACACGCACCGTGCGTCCTTCGGAGGGTATGTTGTAAATGGTCCTGGCGGCATAGACTTCGCGGGACTCGGAATGCGCCGCGAGCCACGCGTTCAGCCGCTTGCCGTTCAGCTTGCCAACCAGGACGATGGAGTAGGCGACCGGTCCGTTCGGCCCGTTGGGATCGGGCATGCGGTGCAGAGCGATAGCCGCCTGGTCGAGGTCGCGCTCCCAGTCGATGCCGGTGGCGTCGACGAACTGCTGGTACTCGGGCACGCGCTGCGGCGCGTTCAGACGCTTCGGCATGAAAGCCCGAATGGGCTTGAGATCGATATAGACGATGCCGTCGGACTCGGGGAGCAGGCGCGCGGCCTCGGGCGGCGCCTTGGAGCGCAGAAAGACCGCCAGAGCCAGCAACAGAAGCACCGCGGCGACGATGACAAGCGTCCTGCGCGTACGTCGGTTCATGTTGAGCCGTCAAGGAATACGCTAACATCCCGGGGCGCGGCAAACCAGCAGGCAGGAGCCCTCGGGCGCTGGCTGGATTCGAGACGCCGAATCGCGAATCGCGTGCGCCGAGGCGCAATCCCGTTCGGACGATCGATTCCCTGCGCAGGCCGTCTCGAAGCGCGCTCCGGAGCCGATCGTCGCGCGGATGCGCCGCCGGCATTGCCCGCACAGAGCGAAGCATGGCCGGGATTTGCCCAGGGCGGAGGCGTATGTGCGAATGCCGTACAACGGTTTAATTTCCCTTCCCTGCCCCGCAACTTTCCTTGCAAAAGCCCGTCTGCATTTTCAGTAAGATTTGCGCCTTGCTTACCGGCTGATTTCCTGCTGGAGTTTTTCTCATGGCCTTGCTGCGACGCGTGCTGGTGCGCATGCTGCTTCCGAACCTGATGATGCCGGCGGCGATGGTGGCTACCGAGCCGATGCCGGCCGCGGCCGGGCAACCGGCGGCCCCGGCGCGGTCGGCCTATGTTTCCGCGCAAATGCGCGGCGACCAGCGGATTGTGTATGCGCTCGACCGGTTCACCTTCGGTCCGCGGCCGGGCGATGTGGAAGCGGTGCGGGCAATGGGGCTGGACAATTGGTTTGAGCAGCAATTGCATCCGGCGACCATTGACAACTCCGATCTCAATCAGCGGCTGAATCGTTTCCCGGCGATGCGCCTGAGCACGCGCGATCTGCTGTTCCGCGCGCCGTCGAACGCCCTCATCCGGCAGGCCGCCAACGGCAGAGTGCCGATTCCCGAAAATCCCTTCCTGCACGCGGTCTACGAGAACGCGATTTACCGGCTGGATGAAAGAAAGGAAGCGAAGACCGAGAAGGCGTCCGCCGGAGGAGCACAGACAGGCGCGCAGACTGGTTCGGCCGGCGCGAATCCGCCGGCGATGAATGCCGGCGCCGCGGCAGACGCGAACAGCTCAAACGCCGGTGGAGTGGCCGATCGATCCATGGCGAGCGGAGGAGCAGGAGCGGCGCCGGTGACCGACCCGAAGGCCATGGCCCTGGCGGCGGCAATGGATTCGCTCGACGACGATCCGCAAACCGAAGCAGTACTGGAAATGGGGCCGAACGAGCGGGTGATGCGGCTGATTGCAATGCAGCCGGCGGAGTTCGAAGAGTTCATGCAATCCTTGCGGCCGGCGCAGCGGGCTCGGCTGGTGGCCGATCTGTCGCCGGAGATGCGCGAGGCGGTCGAGGAGCTTGAAAACCCAGAGCGGCTGGTGGCCGGCGAGCTGCTGGCCGAGCGGCTGACGCGGGACATCTACTCGAACGCCCAGCTTGAAGAAGTCATGACCGACTTCTGGCTCAATCACTTCAACATTTACCTGCGCAAGAACGAGCAGATGCCGTATTACCTCGTCAGTTACGAGCGGGATACGATACGGCCCTTTGCGCTTGGCAAGTTCGAGGACCTGCTGGAGGCCGTAGCGCACAGCCCGGCGATGCTGGTGTACCTGGACAACGCCGAAAGCATCGGACCGGATTCGCCGGCGGCCGAGCGCGCGCGCATGGCTGCGTTCCGGCGGCCCGGCGCGCAACGCGGCGCGGCAGAGGGGCTGAATGAAAATTATGCGCGCGAGCTGATGGAGCTGCACACGCTGGGCGTCAACGGCGGCTATACGCAGGCCGACGTGATCCAGGTGGCGCGCATCCTGACCGGCTGGACGGTGGAACGCCCTCAGTTCGGCGACGGATTTCAGTTCAACCCCATGCGGCATGAGCCGGGCACGAAGAAGGTGATGGGGCAGAAGTTCAAGGACAATGGCGAGAAGGAAGGCGAGGCGCTGCTGCACTTCCTGGCCACGCGGCCGGCAACCGCCGAGTTCCTCTCGCGCAAACTGGCGATCCGCTTTGTAAGCGACGATCCTCCGCCGGCGCTGGTGCAGCGGATGGCGAAGACCTATCTCTCGACCGGCGGAGATATTGCTGCGGTGCTGCGCACGCTCTACCGCTCGCCGGAGTTCTGGGCAACGGGCGACTTTCGCGCAAAAGTAAAAACGCCGCTCGAATTTGTCGTTTCGGCGGCGCGGGCCTCGAATGCGGATGTGGAGAATTACGAGCCGCTGATCAATGCGCTGCGTCAGATGGGCATGCCGCTGTATGGATGCGTGCCCCCGAGCGGCTGGGACTGGAAGGCGGCGACGTGGGTTTCAACCAGCGCGCTGGTGGACCGGATGAATTTTGCCTTGGCGCTGGCCGGCAACCGGCTGCCTGGAATTTCGGTGATGTGGAGCGGCGATGCGAGCGCCGGTAACGATGCACCGCCCTCCGCCGAGGCAGCCGAGGCGGCCCTTGAGGCGATAGTGCTGCCGGGAGGAGTCAGCGACTCGACGCGCGCGGCGGCGCTCGAACAGTTTTCGACACAGATGGCGCAGCTGCCTCCGCCGTTACCGGCGAACGCGCGGGGAAGGCCGGCCAGAGTGGATCGGATTGCAAGGCGGGGTGGCGGGGTTTCAGCCGAAGAGCGGCAGGACGAAGTGCTTGCCGGGTTGTTGATCGGATCGCCGGAGTTTCAGAGACGGTAACAAGGTGTGCGATGAGATTGAGCCGCAGATTCTTCCTGCATCGTGGAGCGCTTGCTGTGGCAGGTACGGCGGCGCTGCCGGAGTTCCTGGTGCGGTCCGTGCTGGCCGAAGCCGCAGCCGCAGCGCCGGGGCGGAGACTGGTCGTCATCTTCCAGCGCGGCGCGGCCGACGGGCTGAACGTCGTTGTTCCGTATCGCGAGAAAAACTACTACGCGATGCGGCCGACGATTGCGATTCCCGAAAAACAGGTGATCGATCTCGATGGGTTCTTCGGGCTGCATCCGTCGCTGGCGCCGTTTAAACCGCTGTATGATGCGGGGCATTTGGCGATCGTGCACGCGGCGGGGTCGCCCGATATGTCGCGCTCCCACTTCGACGCGCAGGATTACATGGAGAGCGGCACGCCGGGCAACAAGAATACCCCCGATGGATGGCTGAACCGCGCCCTCCAGGCGGAAGATGCCTGCGCCTGCTCGCGGCATGATCGGGAGCATACGGCGTTTCGCGCCCTGGCGCTCGGCGCCGAAGTTCCGCGGACGCTGGCCGGGAAGATTCCGGCGATTGCGCTCAATAACGTGAACGGATTTTCGATTGCAGGACGCGGACCGGTGCTTTCTCCGGTGGCAAGCGCGTTTGAGGCGATGTATGCGGATTCCGGCGATCATATTTTCCACGCAGCAGGAGACGAGACCTTTGAAGCCGTGAAGATGCTGCGCGACGCCAACCCCGCGCAGTATGCGCCTTCGGCTGGCGCGAATTATCCGAACTCTGAGTTCGGCAACAGCATGCGGCAGATTGCTCAGCTGCTGAAGGCTAACCTTGGCGTCGAGGCGGCGTTTACGGACGTGACGGGATGGGACACGCACCAGAACCAGGGAAGCGTGAATGGGCAGCTGGCCAATCGGCTGGCGGATTTTTCGGCAGCGATTGCGGCCTTCTGGCGCGACATGGGCGACGATGCCGGCAACATCACGCTGGTGACGATGTCGGAGTTCGGGCGCACGGCGCGCGAGAACGGAACCGGCGGAACGGACCATGGCCATGCCAACGTAATGTTCGTGCTGGGCGGCGACGTGAAGGGCGGCAAGGTCTACGGGCGCTGGCCGGGACTCTCAAACGAGCAGCTGAACCAGGGGCGCGATCTGGCGCTGACCACCGACTTCCGCGCAGTGCTGGGCGAGGTGGTCACGCATACCCTGGGCGCAGAAAACCTGGAGATGGTGTTTCCGGGCGCCGGGTTGAAGCGGGACGGGTTTCTGCGGCTGGTGTAAGTCTGATACCCCCTACCCTCCGGTCTCTTTGACGCAATGTCCTCCAATAAAAGGAGCTCGGCCGGATCGCGCGCATTCAAAATCCTGTGCCCCGGGACGTGTTTACAGAGTCCTCATATTGAACCACTCAGCGGAGGAAGATGAGAGGGTTGGCGCTTCCGCCCCGCTTCTGTCTCTGTGTTCGCCCTCGACAGGAATAGAGTTTGCCAAATTCGGGGGATAATTCACTGCAATGTTTTGGATTTTTCCGTGAGCCTATCGGAAGCTTCCAACCGGATGCGCTCCATCTTGACGCAAGCACGCCAATGCGCTCGTCAGCCTCTTGCAAGCGCGTTCTCGCGGTAGCGGTTGGGTTGCCGGCGCACAGCTTCAGTGCTCGCTCATCATCTTCATGACATCGTCACGCAGCGCGATGCGGCTCGGTTCTCGCGTGTAGAACATGTGCCCGCCGGGATACTCGCGAACGGAGACGCGCGTGGGATCGCCCATGACCGGCATCTGGTTTACGCTCAGCACCGAACCCATGAAGGGGCAGGAGAGATCGTTCCAGCCGTGGGCGATGATGACGCGCATTTTGGGGTCGGCGGCTACGGCCTGGCGGAGTTCGGTGACGGAGCCTGAGCGCAGTTCGTCGCCGCCCTGCCAGAGGCGGCTCACATCGTAGGAGAGCGCGTTGTAGCGGGCGTCTACCTGCCAGCCGATGGTGTGGGTGATGAAGTTGACCATGGCGGTGGTGACAGGCGCGATGATGCTGGCGAGCATCGGATCGTTGGCGCGCTGCTCGGCCGAGTAGGGGAACGGATCGAACATGGTGACGTTGGAGTCGTACACGGAACCGAGCTTGCCCTGCTCGCGATGAACTTCGCGGAGATAGGCCTGGGTTTCGAGCCGGCCGCCGGACTCCTTTACGAACTGCGGATCGAGGCCGGTCATCTCGGTGACGCGCTGGA
Source organism: Occallatibacter sp. (assembly GCA_035294185.1). Classification (GTDB taxonomy): domain Bacteria; phylum Acidobacteriota; class Terriglobia; order Terriglobales; family Acidobacteriaceae; genus Telmatobacter. Next base: position 11,943 of record DATGLJ010000284.1, read on the forward strand.
TCATGCGGTCGGTTGCGGCCTGGTCGCTGCGGCCCTTGATGAGGGTGGTGGCGTACTCGCCTTCGGTGTAGTCGATAACCTGCTGCATGGCCTCAGGCGTGAGCTTGTGCTCGCGTTCGAGGTTGGCGGCGGTGATCGAGGGCAGCGTCAGCATCCAGGGAAGCGGCGAAAAGATCTCGCCGTGGCTGTCGATGGTGGGGTTGAGGTAAGGCGAGATGAGCACAAAACCGTTCATCGCCACGCCGAGCTGCGACTGCAGATAGTAGGTGATGCGCGGGCCGCGAAAGCCGCCGTAACTCTCGCCGACAAGGTATTTGCGCGAGTCGAGACGGCCGTTTTTGACGAGCCAGTCGTAGATGATGCGCGAAAGATATTCGATGTCGGGCTCTGTCGAATAGAAGAGCTTTTTGGTTTCGTCTTCAGAGACAAGCGAGCGGCTGAAGCCGGTGCCGATGGGATCGATGAAGACCAGATCGGTGAAGTCGAGCCAGGTTCCCTGATTGTCGGTGAGAACCGTCGGATCGGAGGGACTGTCGCCTTCGTTACCGAATTGCAGATGCCTGGGCCCGATGGCGCCAAAGTTGAGATAGACGCTGGATGCGCCGGGGCCGCCGTTGAAGGCGAAGGTGACGGGGCGGTTGCCGCCGGCCATGGTGTAAGAGGTGACGACGACTTCGCCGGCCACCTTGCCGTCTTTGTCGCGCGTGGGGAAGGCGCCGATGGTGACGGTGTAGTGGAGTGTTTTGCCGTTGAGCGTCATCGTCTGCTGCACGCTTTTTTCGGGAGGCAGCGGCGGGAGCTTTTCGTTCTCGGCGGCGTTCTGGTTTCCTTCGGACTTATTGCCGGCCGGCTGCCCGGCTGCCGGCTTATCGTTCTGCGCAGCGGCGCGTGGAAGAGCTAGACCCAGCGAAAGAATCGCGCAGAGCGCCGGAACAAGATGCCGGGGAATAGTTCTCATCCGGGAAGAATCCTCCTGACAGATACGATACGGCAGTGGCGCCGATCCTGCCCGCGGCCGCGAAACATCGGATGATGAGGGACCGAAAAGTAGCGACGGCGCGGCCGCATGGTTTAACCTCAGTAACGGCATGAGACTTGCGCACGCGTTCCGCTCTGTGGTTTTGCCGGGGGTCTGTATTGCGCTGCTGGGCGTGCCCGGGGCCGGACAACAGCCGCAGCAGCAAAAGCCCGCGCAACCGACGGAAGAGCTGCCCGACGCGCCTGCGGCCACTGCCGAGGCGGCGACGGTTCCTAACGGGCCATTCGTGGTGATGGACACATCGATGGGGCGCATCACCTGCCAGTTCTATCAAAAGCAGGCGCCTAACACGGTGGCGAATTTTATCGCGCTTGCCGAGGGCTCCAAGAGCTGGACCGACCCGGCGACGCAGAAGATAGAACGCAACAAGCCGTTCTATGACGGCACGACGTTTCATCGCGTGATTCCCGAGTTCATGATTCAGGGCGGAGATCGGCTGGCCACTGGTATGGGCGGACCGGGATACACGTTCGACGATGAACTCGATCCGAATCTGAGCTTCGACCGTCCGGGCCGGCTGGCGATGGCGAATTCCGGACCGAACACGAATGGAAGCCAGTTCTTCATTACCGAGACGGCATACCCCTCGCTCGACGGGCACTACACATTGTTTGGCCAGTGCGACGATCCCAGCGTGGAAGTAGTGAAGGCTATTGCGCGGGTGCCGCGCGACGACAACGACAAGCCGCTGTCGCCGGTGACGCTCGAAAAGGTAACCATCGTTCCCGAGGGTAAACCGCTGCCGCCCCTGCAGCCGGGCGAGCCGGCAACGCCCGCTCTGCCTGCTCCGGCCGCTTCACCGCAGTAGAACGCGGGCCCTCAAAGACTTTCGAAGACTCTCCCCAATTTCGGGCCTCAAACTTTTTTCATCGCACAATTTCTATTTTTTCAAGGAGCTGAATATGGCAAATTCGCCTGGAACCTATGCGGTGTTCAATACCAGCGAGGGCAGAATTACGGCGCGGCTGTTCGAGATGGACGCACCGGTGACGGTGAAGAACTTTATCGAGCTGGCCGAGGGCAAGCGCGAGTGGACGCATCCGGTAAGCCGCGCGAAGTCGACAGACAGGCTCTACGACGGCACGATCTTTCATCGCGTGATTCCCGACTTCATGATCCAGGGCGGCGATCCGGCCGGCAACGGCATGGGAGGCCCGGGCTATCGCTTCCAGGACGAGACCAAGGGCTCTCCGCACAGCTTTGACAAGCCGGGCAAGCTGGCGATGGCCAATGCCGGACCGAATACAAACGGGAGCCAGTTCTTCATCACCGTCGCGCCGACGCCGTGGCTGACGGGCAATCACACCATCTTCGGCGAGGTAGTGGAAGGCCAGGACGTGGTGGTGAACATCTCGAAGGTCCCTCGCAATGCGCAGGACAGGCCGCACAAGCCGGTGGTGCTGGAGTCGGTAACGATCGAGAGGGTGTCGTAGAAAGCGCTGCGGCGCAATTCGCTGCGTGTCGCAGGCATGGGATCCGGCAGATGAGCTTTTCGGCAGCGGCGCGGTGCGCCGACCTTGAGGCAACAACCGGAAAAATCTGGTGCGCCCGGAGAGATTCGAACTCCCGACCTAATGCTCCGGAGGCATTCGCTCTATCCAGCTGAGCTACGGGCGCACAGCTTCAGCATATCGCATTCAGCCCGGCAGGCGCATGCCGGATGCGCTATACTCCTAGCGCGCTTCGGGAAGGAGAAGGAAGATGCGTTGGAAGGCAATCGGCAGATTGCTGGCCGGACCTGTTGCGTTGGCGGCGCTGGCGGCGCCGGGCGCGATCGCGGCGCAGGCCGGCGCAGATAGCCTGCTGACGCCGGCCGAGGTTCAGAAGCAGTTTCCCGCCACCGTCTATTACGACGGCCAGAGCGCGCCGGCGCAGTTGCGCAATTCCGGCGGCGTCAAGTTTGCCGACGGCCATTTCGTCCTGGCGAGCCTGGTCGATACCGGCGGCTACTCGTCCGGGATTGCCGCAAAATACCAGGGCTATTTGATCGCCGAGGTTTCGCTCGACATCCAGGGCAAAAGGCTCCCGGCCGGAGCTTACGGCTTTGGCTTTGTCGATGGTGAATATGTTGTGACAGACCTTGGCGGCAGCACGGTGCTGGCGGCGCACGCGGCCATCGATCAAGCCATGCGGCGGCCGCGGCCGCTCCAGGTGACGTACGATTCCACAGGAGGCTTCCGCCTCTACTCCGGCCGCAATTATGTGCGCTTCACGCGGTAAGACCGATGTTCCTGGTCTTCCCTGATCCGCTTCTCCGCTCCAGGCACTGCCCTTTCCCGGCGGGAAAACCGGGCCTTGCGCCGGCCATCGCGGCTTACGCGTCTCTGTGGCTGGCGCTCGGCAGCGCCGCGCTGAGCGGTGCGGCTGCCGCAGCTCTTGAGCCCTCCACTCCGCTTGCCGGCTATGCCCGCCAGGCATGGGCCATGGAGAGCGGCCTGCCGCAAAACTCGGTGCAGGCCATGGTGCAGACCCGCGATGGATTTTTATGGCTGGGGACCGAGGCCGGGCTGGCGCGCTTTGACGGCAGCGGATTTCAGGTCTTCGATCGCAACTCGCGGCCGGCGCTGCCCGGCAACGACATTCGCTGCCTGCTTCAGGCCGGCGACGGCGCGCTGTGGATCGGAACCAGCGCCGGCCTGGCAAGGTGGAAGGACGGAACCACGTCCATCTTCACCACCCGCGATGGGTTGCCGGGAAATGGAATTTACACGCTGGCCGAGTCGGCGAACGGGGTTCTCTGGGCATGGACCGATCTGGGGCCGGCGCGGTTCGATGGCGCAGGCTTCGCAGCCGTGAACGCCGCAGAGGCTTTTCCGGGCAGCGCGCTCTCTTCGCCCGACGGATACGCAGTGGCGTTCAAAGCAACCATGCCGGACGGGGAGCGAGTAACCGGGAACGCAAGCGCGCTCGAGGTAGCCTCCGGCCGAAAGACTGCCGGCCCCGCAATCCGTCTTGCCGCCGGCAGGCAATTGCCCGGCAGCAGAATTCAGGCGGTGTTTGCCGATCGCGAGGATGCGCTATGGATCGGAACAAACGCAGGTCTGGTGCGCTGGCGTGCGGGCAGGATTGAGCGCTTCCCTGCCACCGATCCGCTGGCAACGGCCTCGATTCTGGCGCTGCTCGAAGACCGCGAGGGGAACATGTGGATCGGCACCGAGAACGGCGGCCTCGACATCCTGCGCGATCGGCGGTTTCGCACTCTCGGCGTACGAGACGGGCTTTCCTCGAACGCAGCATCGGCCGTGGTTGAAGACGCCGCCGGAACGTTGTGGGTGGGCACGCAGAAAGATGGCCTGAACGCGTTCAGGCCGGACGCGGAAACGCAGGCTGCGCGGATGCCGGGTTCCCGGCCGGTTCGCACCTGGTCGGTGCGCGACGGGCTTGCCAGCAACGTGATCCTGTCGCTGGCTGCCGCGCCTGATGGGGATCTTTGGGTGGGCACGCCGGACGGGCTCAGCCGGATTCGCTCCGGCTCTGTTGTTACCTTCACCTCGGCCGACGGCCTTCCTGACGACTTCATCCGTTCTCTGCTGGTCGATGCCGATGGCTCGCTGTGGATTGGAACCAGACGCGGGCTGGCCCACTGGACGGTGGGCAAGGAGGGAGAACGCGGAGCGCATACGGCCGCGCAAATCGAGATCTATACACAGGCGAACGGGCTCGGAAGCAACCTGATCGGCGCAATGACGCGCGACGCGCACGGCGATCTGTGGATTGCTACGCTTGCCGGCCTGTCGCGCCTGCATGACGGAAAAATCGGCAACTTCACCACTGCGAATGGGCTCTCAGGCAACGTAGTTACGGCGCTGCTGCCCCGCGCCAATGGCGGGCTGGCGATCGGCACCGAAGGCCACGGATGGGACCTGTGGGATGGGCGCGGCTTCTCGCCGGACCTCGCCACACAACGCGCCGGAACATCGATTCACGCAATTCTGGACGACGGCCTGGGCCATCTGTGGTTTGCCACCGGCAACGGCCTGGCGCGCTGCGACGCAATGGACGGCGCCGGAGCCGGCGGCGGATCGTTCTGCGCGCGCTGGATGGAGTTCACGACCGCAGACGGCTTGCCAGGCCGCGAAACGGACACCACCAGCCACCCGTCGGCCTGGCGGTCGCGCGACGGAAAGCTCTGGTTTGCCACGCCCAGAGGGCTGGTGGAGGT